>JAEMQC010000144.1 GCA_022758985.1 Campylobacteraceae bacterium | reverse complement strand
ATAATAACTGGAAATCTGCCGTCCAGCTCTTTTACGAACTCCAGTCCATCCATGCCCGGCATAGTAAGGTCGGAAATTACCAGGTCAAAACTATTGTCTATAGATTTAAGAGCTTCTTTTGGATTTTTAAAACTCTTTAGTTCGTAGTCTGGATAACACAAAAACGCCATTTCAAGCGATTTGCGCATATTTATATCGTCTTCGACAAGCGCTATTTTCAATTCTTGTGACCTTCAGAGGGTTTGCTCGTATATGCCGATAATACCAAAATCTTCTTTAAAATCGATGTTTATTAGAGTCGGCAGAGTCCTTATAATAGAGTGTTCCGTTAGGTTTGCGGAGTCGATTTTTGATACTGATTTTATGGATGCTCTATTCTTTAAAATAAGCTCTATGATTTCATCTTTATAGATAGATACAAACTCTTTTTCATTCAAAGCTTTTTTATCGTTTTGTATCTCAAAAAATAATACAGGTTTCGTATCTGTCGCAGTCATTTTCTTGCTTACCTGCAGCTTTTCGAAGCTTACAACTAAATTATTTGAAAAAAGGGAGTAGGTGAAGTAATAATCGCCCCCAAAAAGGGCGAGAGGGATTATTTGTAGGAAGAAACCAATTCTGGATACCATTTGCTTCCGACTACTTTTAACTCCATTTCAACTTCGCAGAAATCTTTTGCGCATTTTGTTTCTACTATGTTTGCGTGTCTTATCATTGAAGAGACGCATGTTTTTACTTGCGATCTTTGGACGACCATATTTTTGACTATATCATAACCCTCTACTTTTACGCCGTTTAGTTTTTCGGCAAGCATTCTGTACGCATCTGCGATAGCCGCTTTTTTTGCTAAAGCTAGCGCCTGATAGTTTGATATGGTATGCTCGGGGGATACGCCTTGCCCTATAACCGATAGAGTAACAACGTTATTGTTGTTTAGGACTATGTTCTTTTCTTCAACCGTTACGTTTTCTTTAACACTTTCAGTTTGCGTTGTGGCCGTATTTGCAAAAAGCGATGAAGCTATAAGCGCTACCAACAATACTGTTTTTTTCATGTTTGTCCTTTTTAGTTTTTATTCGTAAGGAATAGTTTTGTAATCGCTTGCCTTGAACGTAGGGCAATCCGTATAGCTATTAATAGTGACGTTTGTTCGCTTGATTGTCTTGTTGACTTCTGCGGCGCTTTTATTTGTTTCGGTCTCAACTTTTGCTACTAACGGCTCTTGCTTTTTAGAACAGCCCGTCATTACAAAAGCCGCACATAATGCCGAAAACAATAATGTTTTTTTCATATGCTACCTTTATCTGCTTTCATTGGTGCATCCATCCAAAACCGTGACATGCGTGGAATCGTATGCAGAATCGCCAGAATGCCCTCTAACTAATCTGCTATCCACCTCGGCTTTAAATGTACAGCCAGCAAAAAATATTCCAAAAAATAAGATTGTAACTACTAGTTTTAGGGTGTTAATATTTTTCATCTATTCCATATCGTCGCTTGTTTTTAAAATTTTACAATAGCTCGCCGGAAGCTCCGCTCTCTTCTTCGCCCTCTTCGTCAACCTCTTCTTTAGGACATCTGGCGATATCCACAACGAAGTCATTTTCATCCACTCTTACTATCATGACCCCGCTAGCATTTCTGCCCGTTTGCCTAATTGTCTGCATATCAACTCTTATCATTTTGCCGCTAGAGGTTAGAGCCATCATATCCATCTCTTCGTCAGCAATTAGCGCTCCAACCATATCGCCTGTTTTGGAAGTGATCTTCATAGCGATTACGCCTTTGCCGCCTCTTGATTGATGTCTGTATTCGCTGGCCTCAGTTCTTTTTCCAAAACCTCTTTCACTAACTGTTAGTATCTCTTCATTTTCGTTTTTGAGTGCGTTTGCGCCTACTACATAGTCTTCCCCGACTTTAAATCTAATAGCCGTAACACCTCTTGCGCTGCGTCCAAGTTCTCTGACGCCGCCTTTGCCTTCCACATCTGCTCTGATGTCAAATCTGATACACATCCCTTTTTTGGTCAGAATAAAGAACTCTTTATGCTCCGCATCTACTATAAAAGCCGTTACCAGTTCGTCGTTATCGTCAAGAGTAATCGCTCTAATGCCGACGCTTCTTACATTCGAGAATTCACTTAGATTTGTTCTTTTGATGATACCGTTTTTGGTGAAGAACGCTAGAGATTTCTCTTCGCTAAAGTCCGTCGTAGGTATAACTGCCTTGATCTGTTCGTCAGGCTGTAGGTTTAGCAGGTTTACAACCGCTTTTCCTTTTGCCGTTCGCCCGGCTTCAGGTATTTTGTATACTTTTAGCCAGTATAGCTGACCTCTGTTTGTAACAAACATCAGCGTATCGTGCGTATTGCAGACGAAGAAGCTTTCGATAAAGTCGTCTTCGTAAGTCGTTACGGCTACCTTGCCTTTGCCGCCTCTGTTTTGTCTCTCGTAAGATTTTAGGTTAACGCGTTTGATATAGCCTCTGTGCGTCATGGTAACTACCATTGGTTCATTCGGTATCAGGTCTTCTACGTCGATATCTTCGTAATCTTCCGTAATTTCCGTTAGTCTTGGTTGGTTATATTTCTCTCTTATCTCAACTAGTTCCGTCTTAATAACGTCGTTTAGAAGCTCCTCGCTTTTTAGAATCGCAGATAGTCTCTCTATCTCTTTTATTAGCTCGGCGTATTCGTTTTCTATCTTGTCTCTCTCAAGACCTGTTAGTCTTTGGAGTCTCATATCGAGGATTGCTCCAGCTTGGATCTCGGAGAGCGCAAATTGCCTCATCAATCCTTCCCTTGCGGTTTGAGGGTCTTTTGAGGCTTTGATTAGAGCTACTATCTCGTCGATATTATCTAGTGCTATTCTTAGACCTTCTAATATATGGGCTCTGTCTTTCGCTTTTTGAAGTTCAAATATTGTTCTTCTAATGATTACCGTTTTTCTGTGTGACAAGAAAAGGTTTAGAAGTTCTATTAGCGTAAATACCTTCGGCTCTTTGTTGACGATGGCGAGCATGATGACGCCAAACGTGGTGGAGAGCTGCGTGTGTTTGTATAGGTTGTTGAGTACTATCTCCGCCATTGCGTCTTTTTTAAGTTCTATTACGACTCTCATACCGTCTCTGTCAGACTCGTCCCTGACCTCGGATATGCCTTCAATCACCTTTTCTTTTGATAGCTCGGCTATATCTTCCACAAGCTTTGATTTGTTGACTTGATACGGAAGCTCGTCTATTACGATAATCTCTTTGTTTTGTTTTTTTTCGATATGCGTCTTGCCGCGTAGTCTTACTCTTCCGCGCCCGGTTCTGAAGGCTTCCAAAATTCCTTTGGTTCCAAATATCGTACCACCTGTAGGGAAGTCAGGCCCTTTTATAAACTGCATTATCTCTTCTAGCGTTACCTCTTTGTTGTCTATCATATAGATAAGAGCGTCTACCAGTTCGTTTAGATTGTGCGGAGGAATATTGGTTGCCATACCGACTGCGATACCGCTTGAGCCGTTGAGAAGCAGGTTTGGAAGGCGGCTAGGCAGAACTGAGGGCTCATCCATACTTCCGTCGTAGTTTGCCACAAAATCAACCGTGTCTTTGTCGATGTCCTTTAGCAGCTCTTCTGCTAGAGCCGTCATTCTGGCTTCGGTATATCTCATTGCGGCCGCATTATCGCCGTCTACGGAACCGAAGTTTCCTTGTCCGTCGACAAGCGGGGCTCTCATCGAGAAGTTTTGCGCCATACGTACGAGTGCGTCGTATACGGAGCTGTCGCCGTGAGGGTGGTACTTACCTATAACGTCACCCACGATACGGGCGGACTTTTTGTATGCTGATCTTGAAGTAAGCGATAGCTCGTTCATTGCAAATAGAATTCTTCTGTGAACAGGCTTTAGACCGTCTCTTGCGTCAGGTAGTGCACGCCCTACGATAACGCTCATTGAATAGTCAAGGTAGCTCGACTTTACCGATTCTTCAATCGATGTTTCTACTATATCTTCGTTTGCTTCAAACAAATCGTTCATCTAAGACCTTTTTAGGTGTTTTCAAGGAAACTCTTCTATTGCGAATGTTTCGCTTGTTTTTGTAACTTTTTGTTCATTCTACCTAAAAGATGCTTTTGAGATTGGGTTTTCGCTTAGTTTTTTTGGGGATGTTTGTATGAAGTGGAAGGTTGGGGCAAAAGCCCCTAAGAAAAGCTGCTTATTTAGAAGCGTTTTTCTCTTTTTTAGCTGATTTCTCAGCTTTTTTCTCAGCTTTTTTCTCAGCTTTTTTCTCAGTTTTGTTAGCGTCAGATGCAAAAACTGAAGTAAGACCTAGAACAACTAGTAGTGCAAGAACTTTTTTCATTGAATACTCCTTGAAATTTTATGCCGCCTTGTTCGGCTTAGCGAGAAAATTATAAGAAAGAGAGTGTGAAAAAAGAGTGAAGATTTATTCGAATTTTTAATTTCATAAAAAATTCTGCTGTCACTATTTCCACCTTAGCTCAAATTTTGTTCCTTTGTTTATTTCGGAGTCTACGGAGATTGATATTTTATATTCGTCGCATATTATTTGAACGATATTTAGGCCTATACCGAACCCGCCGCTGGCATCGTCAAATCTAGAGTATCTTGCAAAGATATCTTTTAGCTTTTCTTTCGGAATTCCTTTGCCCTCGTCTTCGATTATAAAAACCCCCTGTTTAGCCGTAATTTTTATTTTTCCGCCGGGTCTGTTATATTTGATCGCATTCGATATTAGATTGTCGATTAGTATACGAAGCTTATTTTTATCCATAAAAATATGAGCGTTTTCTATTTCTGTTTCGAATTTGACATTTTTTACATCAGCCAACGGCTCAAAGTATTCAATTCTTTCGACAATCATCTTGTCAAGCTCTATCATTTCGTCTTTGCTCTGCTTTTTTCCGTATAGAGCGACGAAGCTCAGATCTTGATATAGACTGGAAATAGTTTTAGCTGCATTGTCTATGCGCACTATCTTGCGAAGCGTTTTTGGGTCGAGCGCACTTTTGTCTATCGTTTCTATGCTCATCATTATCGCCGCCAAGGGCGTATTTAGTTCGTGTGTCGTATCCTTGATAAAGTCGTCCAGTTTGGATATATAATCCCTGATTGGACGCAAAAACATTTTTGATAGAAAATATGCCAATACGATTACGAAGATGAATGAGAGAGACATAATCACATAAAGATGTGTTTTTACCTCTTCTAATTCTTGCTTTATATTATGGCCGCGGATTACGAGGTATTTTACGTTTATGTTTTTAAGCTCTATTTTGTCTACGAAGTAGATATATTCGCCGGATTGGTAGAAGTTTTTTTTGAGATCCACTTTGGAGTTAAATGTTGAAAACACCTGTCTTTTCTTGTTGTCGAACATCGCTATTTCAAAACGTTTGTCCTCGGCGTAATATAGCTCTATCTCTTCTACTCTTTTTAGATCGTATATAGAGTTTACGACCTTTTCGGAGTAGATTTGCATCGAATTACGTCTGTTTTCCAAAAATATATTTGTCTGGTAGTTGTAATATATGATAGAAACGAGCGTCAAAAACAGCGTCGTAGATACAACGTATAGAAGTACAAACTGGATAAACGACCTCTTCTCAACTTGCAGCAATCATATATCCTTGCCCGCGCGCATTTTGTATTAGCTCTTTGCCTATTATTTTTCTGATATTTTTTATGTATGTGCGCAGACTCATTTCGCTTGGCTCATCCTCGTAGTCCCATGCGTTTTCGAAAATCATTTGCGGGGTTACTATTTTGCCTCTGTTTTTGACAAGTAGTTTTAGTATAAGACTCTCTTTTTTTGACAGCGTAACCGTTTCGCCGTCTTTTATTATTTTGCTTGAGTTTATATCAAACAATACGCCGCCGCCTATGTCTATCTTTTCATCGGCTTTGTGGAAAAAGGCTCTTTTGGAGATTGTTTTGATGCGCAGCAGTAGCTCTTTTAGCTCAAACGGTTTTTTAAGGTAGTCGTCGCATCCGGCTTCAAAAGCTCTGGATAGATCATCTATACTGTTTAGCGACGTTAAGAAGATTGCCGGTGTTTCGTTGCCGTCTTTGCGTATTTTTGATAGCAGGTCAAACCCGTTCATAAAAGGGACTTTTACGTCAAGAAGCAATAGGTCGAAGCGCTCTTCGTATATTTTGTCCATCGCCTCTTGTCCGTCGCTTGCGAGAGTGACGTCGCAGCCGTTCTCTTCAAGATATTCGGCAATTATTTCAGACAGTTGTATATCATCCTCTAAAAGCAGAAGTTTGATACCCATAAAAACATACCTCTTTTTGTGGGTATTGTAACAGAAATGTCCGTTTATGAAAATAAAGCGAGGTTAATAAAATTTAATTATGTTTTAAGTAAAGTGATTGCTACAATAATCAATGTAAATTATT
>JAEMQC010000114.1 GCA_022758985.1 Campylobacteraceae bacterium | reverse complement strand
TAAATTAAACACTGATGTTACGCACAAATACGGGCTTTGCTCGTGCTTTTGCATAACAGACATAAATTCCAGCTTTACTCCCCTATAATTACGAAAAAATTTTTAGATAAGGAAGTAAGATGTTTTTCAAAAAAGAACTAAAGGAGTTCGATACGTCGGCCGAGTCTATGGAAGGCCTAAACTATGCGACGATCACGACGGAAAAAGGAGCTATGAAAATCAAACTGCTAAAAGAAGAGGCTCCGATAGCGGTGGCAAACTTTGCGGATCTAGCCAAAAAAGGGTTTTATGATGGGCTAAACTTCCATAGAGTAATCCCCGGATTTATGGCGCAAGGCGGATGTCCGGAAGGGTCAGGCAGAGGCGGTCCGGGATACGCCATCAAATGCGAATGCATGAATAACACGTCAAAACACCTAAAAGGCACTCTATCGATGGCGCATGCCGGAAGAGATACGGGCGGCAGCCAATTTTTTATCTGCTTTGCGCCACAGCCGCACCTTGATAAGCAACATACGGTATTTGGTCAAATAGACCCTAGCGATGCCGAAAGCATGAAGACGCTCGATAGTATCAAGCAAGGCGATAAAATTGTTAGCGTAGCGATAAGCGCAGAATAATATGACCATATCAGTTTGGCAGCACGTAGAGTTTGAAGGCCCCGCCGCCATTGCTGAGTGGGCGAGCGAGCGAGGCCATACGCTAGAAATCGTGCGTGCAGACTATGATGAGCCGTTTGCGGTCCGTGACGCCCTTGTGGTACTGGGTGGACCTATGGGCGTACATGACCCCCTGCCTTTTCTATCGTCTGAAAAAGCGGCGCTAAAGAGCTACATCAACAGAGGCGGCAAAGTATTTGGTATCTGCCTAGGCGCCCAGCTAATAGCCGACGCTCTCGGCGCAAAAGTCTATTCTGGCGGTGCGAGAGAAGCTGGGTGGAGAAGCGTATCTTTTGCGAAACATCCGCTGACGGATGGTCTTGGCGAGGAGGCGGTTGTATTTCATTGGCACGGGGACACCTTCGACCTGCCTCCGGGAGCCCAGCTTCTAGCTTCAAATGACGCATTCAAAAATCAGATGTTTAGCGCCAAAGGCGGCAAAATCGTCGCTACGCAGTTTCACTTTGAGACGACAAGAGAGAGTATGGAGGATTTGCTCGAAGCCGATAGCGGTTATCTCGACTCAGACTCCCCTTTTGTTCAAGATTTTGACGATATTTTGCTAGGCGCAAAGCATATTCCAAGGGCAAATGAACTACTCTTTAGGGTTCTTGATAAGTGGATTAAAAGTTAGCTTTTGACGCTATCTATAAAATAAAAAGGAGCCAAAATGAGCGTAAGCGATATAATCTCCGAAGCGTTGCATCTAAAGCCGCAAGATAGGTATTTAATCATTGAGAGCCTAGTTGAGAGCTTGAATAGGAGCGATAAAGAGATAGAAGAGATCTGGCTGGCGGAGTGTCTAAAAAGGGTTGAGGCATACAAAAAAGGGAAGCTAAAAACACTATCTTACGATGAAGTTTTTGGTATTGAAGGTTAGATTTACAGAATTTGCTTTTGCCGAACTCGAAGATGCAAAAGAGTACTACGACTTAGAGCAGCCTGGACTCGGGAAAAGATTTAAGCAAGATGTCAAAGAGGCGGTTAACAGAGTAGCCAATTCCCCAACACTCTATCCCGTAGCAAGAGATGGCGTACGAAAGTGTATACTGCATAGGTTTCCTTACACTGTTTTTTATGCGCTAGGTGAAAATGAGATTTTGATATTGGCCGTTGCAAGTCACTACAGAGAGCCTTTTTATTGGGTGGAGAGCAAATAATGCTAGTCCATATCTGCTGCTCCGTCGATAGCCACTACTTCCTTACTCGTCTCAAAGCTGACTTTCCGAACGAAAAACTAATCGGTTTTTTTTACAATCCGAATATCCATCCCAGAGTCGAGTACGAGCTGAGGCTCCAAGATGCCCGTAAAAGCTGCGGGAAGCTAGGGATTGAACTAATTGAAGGCAGGTACGACGACGTTTTTTGGTATGAGGCCGTAAAAGGACTAGAGAGCTGCGCCGAGAAAGGCGAGAGGTGCGAAATCTGCTTTGATAAGCGGTTTGAGGAGTCGGCAAAAAAAGCGGCAGAACTCGGAATAAAAAGCTTCACCTCTACACTTTTGCAAAGCCCGCTAAAAGACAAAGAACAGCTAAAAAATAGCCTTCAAAAAATATCCCAAAAACATGGCGTTGATTTTGTCTTTGTAGACTACCTCTCAAAAGGTGGGATGGAGGCGCAAAACAAAGCGGCAAAAGAGGCGGGATTGTATCGTCAAAACTACTGTGGCTGCTCGTGGGGACTGATAAATCAACGGGCAAAAAAAGATGAGCCGATTTTTGAGAGTTTTTCCGCTCTTGCGCCAAGAATACTCCCATCATCTGCCGAAGATAGACTGGATTTTTATGCAAAAAATAGCGGCGAGGTATTTCGCGCCCGCACACTTGACTATCGCTGTTTATCTGCTGCTATCTACGCAAACGGTGAGCTTTTGGTCTCATATCCGCTTTTGTACTCATCAAGCCAAAAAGAGAGTTTTTCTGCAAATGTACTTTTAGAGAGAGATGGAGTTCTGTATTTGGACAAAGATGGGGCAAGAGTTGTGCCTTTGCAAAAAATGAACGAATTTTTGGAAAAAAGCTACAAAAATACACGTGAACTTATTTTTTCACCACCTACTTTTGAAGAGGAGATGAAATTTCGTCTTTCTCTCATCAAACATCCGTTTGATATGTCGCCTATTTTTGTCGTAGATGAGCCGATTTTTGACGCAAAGTATAAAATAGAGCTAAAATTTGCCATATCCTACTCCGCAATGGAACAAACGCCTTAAAAAAGCTAATTTTTGATAAAATCCCCCAATTTTTCTGTATAAAAAGGTAACCGCAAATATGCTTGATATTAACGAAATATCCAAAATCCTACCACACAAATATCCGTTTTTGCTAGTCGATAGAGTAACGTCTCTTACGGTTGGCGAAAGTATCGAGGCTTACAAAAATATCTCCATATCCGACCAAGTATTTCAGGGGCACTTTCCGGGACATCCGATATATCCGGGCGTTCTTATCATAGAGGGTATGGCGCAAGCCGGCGGTGTGCTGGCGTTTAAAAGCGTAGCTGACGAGAGCGAATTTGCAAACAAAGTTGTTTACTTTATGAGTATCGACAAAGCGAAATTCAGAAATCCAGTTCTTCCTGGCGACCAATTGGTTTATAAGCTAAGCGTCCTAAAACACAAAGGTAATATCTGGGTGCTTGACGGCAAGGCTTATGTAGACGACAAACTCGTGTGTGAAGCCGAGCTAAAAGCAATGATAGTAGATAAATAATGATACACCAAACAGCGATTATAAAAGACGGGGCAAAGCTAGGCAGCGGCGTAAAAGTAGGCGCATACGCCTATATCGGTCCAAAAGTTGTCATAGGCGACAACTGCGAGATAGGCAACGGAGCGCAGATAACAGGCAAGACTACGATAGGCACAAACAATAAGATATACGCCCACGCCGTAATAGGTGCGGCTCCGCAAGACCTAAAATACAAAGGCGAAGATACTGAACTTATTATCGGGGACAATAACACGATAAGAGAGTTTTGTTTTTTTAACACCGGCACCCCGGGCGGCGGCGGTATAACAAGGATAGGCTCAAACTCACTGTTTATGGCGTATGTACATATAGCCCACGACTGTGTAGTGGGGAACAACTGCATACTAGCCAATAACGCAACCCTTGCCGGACACGTCGAGCTTGGCAACTTTGCGGTTGTAGGCGGTATGACCCCTATCCACCAGTTTGTAAAAGTAGGCGATTATGCGATGCTAGGCGGCGCTAGCGCTATTAGCCAAGATATTCCGCCATATTGTCTAGCCGAGGGAAATAGGGCGAAGCTAAGAGGGTTAAACCTCGTGGGTCTAAGACGACATATCGAAAGAAGTGACGTGGACGAGCTCAAAAGAGCGTATAGGGAGCTATTTTTGAAAGGAAGACCTTTAAAAGAGGCTGCCAAGGAGCTAATGGCAATTGATAATGTTTATGTGCAAAAAATTGCAAAATTTTGTCTTGAAACAAAAAGGGGTATACCATACCACCATAAAGATGCGGCGGTAAATATAGATGAGTAAAAAAATTTGTAATTTCTGCGGAGCTGAAGATAGCGAGCACAATCCGCTTTTGGCTGGAGAAGATGCATATATATGCAAAAACTGCGTGCTTAGTGCGCACAAAATTATACTCGGCGATTTAGCGCTAATAAAAGAGGAAGCGGTAAGGGGCGACGTAACTCCTAAAAAGCTAAAAGAGGCGCTTGACAAATACGTAATAGGGCAAGATAGAGCCAAAAAGATAATCTCCGTAGCGGTCTATAATCACTACAAGAGAATATTCAAAGGACTTCCTGCTGACGATGACGATACCGAACTTAAAAAGTCGAATATACTTTTGATAGGGCCTACGGGAAGTGGAAAAACCTTAATTGCGCAGACACTGGCAAAATATCTGGACGTGCCTATCGCCATTACCGATGCGACGAGCCTAACAGAAGCAGGATATGTCGGCGAAGATGTTGAAAATATCCTTGTAAGACTCCTTCAGGCGGCAGACGGTGATGTCAAAAAAGCGGAGCAGGGCATAGTCTTTATAGACGAAGTGGACAAGATAGCTAGAATGAGCGAAAACCGCTCAATTACGAGAGATGTATCTGGAGAGGGTGTGCAGCAAGCTCTTCTTAAAATCATAGAGGGTAGCAGCGTCAATATACCTCCTAAAGGGGGTAGAAAGCATCCAAACCAAGAGTTTATACAGATGGATACGACGAATATCCTCTTTATAGCCGGCGGGGCTTTCGACGGTTTGGGCGAAATAATAAAAAATAGGATTTCTGGCTCTGCGATGGGCTTTTTGCAAAAAGAGAATACCGATATAAAAGACGAAAATATATTTGAGGCGGTAGAGCCTGATGACCTCGTGAAATTTGGTCTTATTCCAGAGCTAATCGGTAGGCTGCACGTGATTGCTAGTCTAAAAGAGCTAAGCCTTGAAGAGCTGGTAAAAGTCTTTACCGAACCTAAAAACTCTATTTTGAAGCAATATCAAAAGCTATTTGCTATCGATGAGGCAAAACTGACTTTTACGGATGATGCGATAGAAGAGATTTGCAAAGAGAGCATGAAAAGAAAAACTGGTGCGAGAGGTCTTAGGGCAATAGTTGAAGACGTTATGACCGATACGATGTACGACTTGCCGGAGCTTGCGGGCTACGAGATAATAGTAAACAAAGAGTGTATAGAGGGTAAAGAGAAGCCTCTTAAGGTGAAGCTCTCAAAATCGGAAGCTTCTAAAAGTAAAAAAGCTAGCGCATAACACAAAGAAAGGGATAAATAAATATGTTTTTGGATAAGTTGATAGGTTTTTTCTCCAACGACCTTGCGATCGACCTCGGTACCGCAAATACGATAGTGAGTATGAGAGGCAAAGGCATCGTAATTAACGAGCCTTCAGTCGTCGCCGTACAAACAGACAGATACGGAAAACAAAAAATCCTTGCGGTAGGCCAAGAGGCCAAAGACATGATAGGTAAAACACCCGGCAATATTACGGCTATCAGGCCTATGAGAGACGGTGTTATCGCCGACTTTGACATAACTGAAAAGATGATTAGATACTTCATTGAAAAAGTCCACAACAGACAAGCGTTTATTAGACCTCGTATCGTTATCTGTGTCCCTTACGGTCTTACGCAAGTCGAGAGAAAAGCCGTTAGGGAGTCTGCGATGTCTGCCGGCGCTAGAGAGGTGTATCTTGTAGATGAGCCTATGGCGGCTGCTATCGGTGTTGGTCTGCCTGTAAAAGAGCCGCAAGGTAACGTAGTCGTAGACATAGGCGGCGGTACTACTGAAATTGGCGTAACTTCCCTAGGTGGTCTTGTTATCAGTAAATCCATCAGGGTGGCCGGCGATAAACTAGATAGCGACATCGTAAATTATGTGCGAAAAAAATACAACCTTCTAATCGGCGAGAGAACGGCGGAAGAGATAAAGATGGAGATAGGTTCAGCCGTGAAGCTTGACGAGTCTCTTACGATGACAATCAAAGGAAGGGATCAGATAAACGGTCTTCTTACTACAATAGAGTTTACGAGCGAAGAGGTAAGAGATGCGATAAAAGACTCCCTAAAAGCTATTCTTGATGCCATTAAGCTTGTGTTAGAGCTTATGCCACCGGATCTTGCTGGCGACGTCGTTGAAAACGGTATAGTTTTAACCGGCGGCGGCGCACTTCTAAGAGGTCTTGATAAATATATCTCGGAGGCCGTAAAACTTCCTGTTTTTGTTGCGGAGGAACCACTTTTGGCTGTTGTTAGAGGAACGGCGGCAGTACTTGAAGAGCTAGACTTGTTGCAACAAATCTCATATGAGTAAAAAATGGATTGTTTCTAGCCTTTTTATAGCTACACTGTTCGTGGTCTATTATTTTTTCGGCGGGCTGCTTCAAAACCAGCTC
>JAEMQC010000086.1 GCA_022758985.1 Campylobacteraceae bacterium | reverse complement strand
GCCTTTACCTCGGCCAAAAATTCACTATCGTCAAGAAGTCTATGAAGCACCTTTAATACATCCGTATCTCTTGGATTTTTCATCACAAACTTTTCTTCAAGAGCCTCACTCGCCCCGTTTTGTGCGGTAGTGATGACGGCGCACCCGCCGGCCATCGCCTCAAGGCATACATTTGAAAAAGGCTCATAACGGGTCGGAAACAAAAATATATCAGCCGCCGCATAAAACCTATCTGCATCTTTTCTAGCGCCTGTAAAAATAGCGTTTACGCCAAGCTCTTTTGCCTTTTTTTGATAAATGGGCATCTTTTTTTCTTTGCCCACTATGATTGCGGCGTAGTCATCTCTACCTAGCTTTGAGAGAAGCTCCAAAAACTCCGCCGCACCTTTACGGGCAAAGCCGCTACCGACGAATAGAATAAGTTTTTTGTCTTGCGAGATGCCAAACTCGGCACATACTACCTCTTTGCACTCTGCGCTATCAAGCGTGTTTGCCGATACGCCGTTATAGACGACCGATATTTTTGATGGTTCAATGCCGTAATGTTTGATGATATCGTTTTTGACAAAGTTGGAGTTTGCGATTATCTTGCGGGAGTTTTGGAATGTTCGTCGCTCTAGCCATAGATATACCGCTTGCAGAGGGTTTGAGAATATCGCTAGTTTGCTCTCGCCGTAGACAAGCCTCACATCCAGCCACGCCCTATGCACACCATCGCCGGCACGGTACACATCGGCGCACGGTAAGCGTTCTAGCGAAAAAAGTAGCTCGTCTTCTCTTTTTTGTCTGCAAGCATAGTAGGCAAAGCTAAGTATTCGCAAAAACGAGGGTAAAAACTTTGGAGAGCTTATCTTGAGGGCATTTTCATCGACCCAGTTTGTAGAAAAAACACGAAAAGCTACCCCCTTATCTCTAAGTGCGACAATCAGCCTAGCCAGGTAATTCTCCGCCCCACCGTAAGGAGTGTATTTAAACCTCGCTAGCGCTATTTTTTGCATCTATCTCTTGTGCGCTCATAGTCAGCAAAAATCCGACTAAAAACATAAACTGCTCAAGCATGTGGTCACGAATCACACTATCAACTATCATACGAAAGAAAAAACCAGACGCTATAAAAAATAGCGCCATACCAAAATAGCTACCGTGTTTTGTAAATGAGCTAAAACCGTAATAAATAAGAGCGCCCAAAAATAGAACCCACAAAATCATACCCGGCACACCCGTGCCGATACCAAGGTCTATGATGCCGCTATGGCTATGTCCGCCGCCTTCGCCGTATTTTGCTTTGAGGGCATGCCCGAATGCATTTCGTCCATAGCCAACGCCAAGTGGATTTTCAGATATAAGAATCAATCCCTCTTTTATCCAAGCTGGACGCATATAGTTTGAGTGATGAACTTGTTCACCATTTGATAAAATTGGTCTTGGATATTTATCCCAATTTAGCCAAGCCTTGTGTGTATGCGTATCAAGTGCAATTACGACAGTCTCTTTGAGGCTTTGCCATCTAGAATCGCTCTTGTATCCAATATACAAAAAAGAGGCAAACAGAGCTGTAGATAAAATTACAACAGCGCTTTTTTTTACGGTAGATATTGAGCTAGCCGCAAAGAGATATAACAATAAAAATCCGACAAACGTGAAGATAAGACCTATAAAACCAAAACGCATTGTCTCAAAGTATGACGACGCAACCGTTAAAACAAAAATAACACTTAGCAAAAAGTTATCTATGGGAATAATCTTTTTGTTTTTAACGGCTCTAAAATAAATCTCCGCACCTATAAATGCTAATGCCCAGTTGGTAATATAGTTTGCCTTGTCCGGTCCTTCCGTCAAACCTTCAATTCTAGTAGGGAAAATGCCTTGATTTGATACAAAATGCTTAATTGCAAACAAGTCTATGTAAAAAATATGGATAAATATGACGCCAAGTATTATAAAAAAAGCAATTTTTGTTTTTCTTTCAGCAATATTTGCCACCAAAAAACCAAGCCCGAAGCAAACAAGAGCGCCAAGCCACTGCGTTAGCTCTTTTAGCGCCCATGCAGCCTCATTGCTTATGACAATAGCTTGAAAATAAAACCATAAAGTAGAGGCTCCTAAAATATAAAAGACTTTTCTCTGGGCATTAGACAAAACAAGCCTATGCATATCGCTTTTAAAAAATAGATAGGCAAATGCAAATACAGATAATGCCATTGCTATATTTCTAACAGCTATAGTTCTCGGGATTGGCCAGAAAAACATCAGTATCGCTACAAACACCAACCCGGCATAAGCAACTCTATCTTTATTTAATAACTCCATCAAAGTCTCCTATCCGCCTTGCCTTTTTCAAGAGCTCCTTTAATGTCATACACTACCGAGTTTTCATTTTTGAGATTATCTATGTCAATTGCCGCAAACTCTTTATGGGCAACCGCAAGTACCACGGCGTCATATTTGCCAGACAGCTGCCCTACTAGCGATAAGCCGTATTCATGCTCCACCTCTTTGGCGTCAGCCCAAGGGTCGTAGACCTCTACGGCACACCCAAAGTCTTTTAGCTCATTTATCACATCTATCACTCTTGAATTTCTTATGTCGGGGCAGTTTTCCTTAAACGTAATACCAAGCACAAGAACTTTGGCGCCGTCCACCTTGTGCGATTTTTTAATGAGGAGTTTTACAACCTCTTTTGCTACATATGCGCCCATATTATCGTTTATTCGTCTGCCAGCAAGTATAACTTCGGGATGATAGCCTAGGCTCTCTGCTTTAAAGGTAAGATAGTAAGGGTCCACGCCTATACAGTGACCGCCGACAAGCCCTGGGCGAAACGGCAAGAAGTTCCACTTTGTACCGGCTGCCGCTAGAACATCTAGCGTATCTATTCCCATTCTGTTAAAAATCAAAGAGAGTTCGTTTACGAAAGCTATGTTTATATCTCTTTGAGAGTTCTCTATTACTTTTGCGGCTTCAGCGACTTTTATAGATGGGGCTTTATGGGTGCCTGCAGTTATGATGGATGCATAAAGGGCGTCCACTTTGTCGGCTATTTCTGGGGTGGAGCCTGATGTGACTTTCAGAATTTTGGTAACCGTATGCTCTTTATCACCCGGGTTTATACGCTCCGGAGAGTATCCGCAATAAAAATCAACATTGAACTTTAACCCACTCACACGCTCTAATATGGGCACGCAATCTTCTTCGGTACAGCCTGGATAAACGGTACTCTCATAGATTACTATGTCGCCTTTTTTGAGGACAGTTCCGATCGTCTCACTTGCTTTAATGAGCGGTGTAAGGTCTGGGCGTTTGTACTCGTCTACCGGAGTAGGGACGGTAACTATAAAAACATTGCAGCTTTTGAGGTCATCTCTATTGCACGAAAAAGCAAGATTTGCTGAGGATTTGAGATTGGCTTCTTCAACTTCAAGAGTCCTATCGTACCCGTTTTTAAGCTCTTCAATTCTGGCTTTGTTTATATCAAACCCTATAACCTCATACTTTTTCCCAAACTCCACGGCAAGAGGCAACCCCACATAACCAAGTCCTATAATGGCGATTTTAACGCTCACTGCGCCACCCCAATCTGATAATACTCAAAGCCAAGCTCTTTTAGCTTTTCGGCGCTATATTGGTTTCTGCCGTCAAAAATAATTTTTTGCTTCATTCTAGAGGAGAGCTCATAAAAATCAGGGCTTCTAAACTCTTTCCACTCTGTCACCAATATCATCGCATCAGCATCGTTTACGGCGTCGTATTTATTATCGGCATACTCTACGGCAACATCTTTTAGGTAGTGCTCTTTTGCTTCATGTACTGCCTTTGGATCATACGCCACAACCTTGGCGCCTCTACTTACAAGCTCTTTAATTAGCGTAATACTAGAGGCCTCCCTCATATCATCGGTCTCAGGCTTGAAGCTAAGCCCCCATACCGCAAAAACAAGCCCTTCAAGGTTTTCGCCAAATCTTTTTATCACCTTTGCCGGCAAAACTTTCTTTTGGTCGTAGTTGACCGCCTCTACTGCATCCAAAATTCTAGGGACATAGCCGTAATCCTTTGCTGTCTTGGCTAGGGCCTGTACGTCTTTTGGAAAACAGCTACCGCCATATCCACATCCAGGATAGATAAAGCTATATCCTATTCTACTGTCACTTCCTATGCCAATTCGCACTTTGTTGACATCGGCGCCGACTCTTTCACAGATATTTGCAATCTCGTTCATAAAACTAATCTTTGTCGCAAGCATCGCATTTGCGGCGTATTTTGTCATCTCGGCGGAGCGGATATCCATCCCGATAAATCTATCGTGGCTTCTAGTAAAGGGCGCATAAAGCTCCCTCATTATCTTCATCGCTTCGTCATTATCGGCGCCTATCACCACACGGTCGGGCTTCATGAAGTCCTCTATCGCTGCGCCCTCTTTCAAAAACTCAGGGTTGGATACGACGCTAAAATCCACCTTCGCACCTCTTCTTGCCAACTCTGCCTCTATCACAGCTCTTACTTTATCCGCCGTCCCCACCGGAACCGTAGACTTGTCAACGACCACAAGTGGTTTTGTTATGTATTCGCCTATGCTTTTTGCCACCGCAAGGACATATTTGAGATCTGCGCTTCCATCTTCGCCCATAGGCGTTCCTACAGCTATAAAACATATCTCGCTATTTTCCACGGCGTTTTTTATATCCGTTGTGAATTTGAGCGTCCCTAGCTTGTAGTTTTCTTTTACCATCTCCTCTAAGCCCGGCTCATATATTGGGATAATGCCGCTGTTTAGCTTTTCTATCTTTTTTTCATCTACATCTACACAAACTACGCCATTGCCCATCTGCGCAAAGCATGTCCCGCTTACAAGACCGACGTAGCCCGTGCCTATTACTGATATTTTCAATTCAAAACCTTAAATCTAGATATTTGTCGTATTTTACAAAAAAGCTATGAAAATGTAACCGTATCATTAATTCAATTTTTTAAAATAAACCTTTTCCAATTCTGCAGTTAAAGAGTTCCAACTAAACTTTGCCTTCGCACTATTGGCTGCAGCCAATTGTATACATTCAAACGAGTTTATATTCAAAACTACTCGCCTAGTTACCTCAATAAGTTCATCTATATTTTTTGGATCTTCCAAAAGAATACCGCTAATTCCATGCTCTATTGTCTCCGGAATACTAAATTTATTAGAACTTATGACAACACATCCTGCGGCTATGCCTTCAACCGCAACAATAGGATGCTGCTCTCCTCCAAAATATGTAGGAAATAATAAGACATCTATAGCTTTGTATACATTACATAAGCGATCGTGTGGCAATGGATCCATATCAAAAAACCACTCTTTATTTTTTAACTCCGCAAGCAGCTTTTGTTCGTCATCATAGTTTTCATCTCTTACTGTATCCCAAGGCGTAGGACCTACAGACAAAGCAAATATCTCAATTCCAATCTCCCTAAGATACTTTACGCACCTTAAAAAATTGTAAAATCCTTTGACCTGCTGCTTTCTACCTATATATCCAACAACGATTGAATTCTGCGGAATTCCTAAAATACTTTTTAAACTATTTTTCTCAGCTGGACTTGGTTTGTAAAACAGCTCTTCGTCAAACCCATTATAAAGTACGCCTACAATATCCTCTGGATACCGTCGCTCTTCCAGCATTCTTTTTTTTGTATATTCCGATGCCGCCAAATACAAATCTGGAACACCATTTTTGACAGGTTCAAAATTTCTCATCGCATTAACCTGCACGACAACTTTGGGCTTCCTTGAGCATGCCGCCAAAAAATCCTTCACTGGAAACTCAGTTTGGTGAGCATGAAATATATCTATGCCAAGCATATTTGAAAGCACGGCAGCCTTTCGATGGAGAGGATACGGGTCTAGCCTTGTCATTTTTTTGAACAATGCCCTATAGACGGCGCTCTCGCCAATCCTGTAAACATCGCCGAAGCGGCTGTGCTCATAATCGCTCTTGTAGTGTTCGAAGTTACTTATAATGTATGGCTTTGCAAACTTCATATGTTTTGCAAGATTTTGACCTATTATAGCCGGGGCAAAGCCTCTAATATCCGGCACAGCTCCATGCGGCACATATTGGATTACCTTCATTCAAAGCCCTTTTGGTGCCATTTCCATGCAGTTTCTATAATCATATCAATACCGCAAAATTCAGGCTTCCATTTTAATTTTTCTTTTGCCTTTTGGGCAGAACCGACAAGAAAAGCAGGATCGCCGTCTCTTCTTTGGCGCTCAACGGCATTAATACTCTTCCCGGTCACACGCCTTGCGGTTTCAATTATTTCTTTTACGCTATATCCCTGTCCATTCCCAAGATTAAATACATCGGATTCACCTCCGACAAGCAGATACTCTAGCGCCAAAATATGAGCCTGAGCCAAATCTGTAACATGAATATAATCCCTTACACATGTTCCGTCTCTTGTATCGTAATCGGTTCCGAATATACTAATGCTATCTCTTTTGCCTATCGCAGCATCCAAAACCAACGGTATCAAATGGGTCTCTGGAGTATGTAGTTCACCTATCTCGGCATCAATATCGGCTCCTGCGGCATTAAAATACCTCAGCGCAACATATTTCAAACCATATGCTTTGCTATAGTCCGATAATATATGTTCAACCATCAGCTTACTGCGCCCGTATGGATTAATGGGCTCCTGACGATGCGTTTCCGTTATTAGAATCTCATATGGAACGCCATAAGTGGCACATGTAGATGAGA
>JAEMQC010000123.1 GCA_022758985.1 Campylobacteraceae bacterium | reverse complement strand
AAGATGATGGTAGTAAAAACGTGATAAAAAATACTAAAAATAGCATTTTTAATCTGCTCTTTAGTTAAAGAGTGTAAACATAGACAAAACACATAACCATAGGAGATGCGATGAAAGCTGTAGTAATGGCCGGCGGCTTTGGAACAAGAATACAACCATTAACACATTCGGTGCCAAAGCCGATGCTACCGATATTAAACCGTCCTATGATGCAGCACATTATCGAAAAACTAAGAGACGCCGGCATCAAAGAGATCGTAATACTTCTGTATTTCAAACCCGAGATTATAAAAAACTATTTCAAAGACGGTAGTGATTTTGGCGTCAATATAGAGTATGTTCTGCCAGATGACGACTATGGTACTGCGGGAGCCGTCAAGTGCGCCGAGAAGTTTTTGAACGAAGAGTTTATAGTAGTCAGCGGCGATCTTGTTACTGACTTTGATTTGAACGAAATAATATCGTTTCACAAGAAAAAAGAGTCGCTTTTGACGATTACACTAACACCTGTGCCAGATCCATTACAGTTTGGGGTCGTAATATCATCTCCCGAGGGCAGAATACAGCGCTTTTTGGAAAAACCGAGCTGGGGAGAGGTGTTTTCTGACACCATAAATACCGGAATTTATATATTAAACCCAAGCATACTTGATTTTATCCCAGATGGCGCAAATTTCGACTTTGCAAAGGATCTATTTCCTGCGCTTATGAAAAATGACATTACGCTTTGGGCGTGCTCCATAAAGGGATACTGGAGAGATGTCGGAAATCCGGAAAGTTATCGAGAGGTGCAAAAAGACCTGCTAAACGGCAAGGTATCGCTTGAGATAAGAGGCGAGAAAAAAGAGTTTGAAGGCGGCGTAGCGTATCTGGAGGAGGGCGCTAGAATATCGGATAACGCATCGGTAGAAGGCGTAGTCGTACTCGGCAAAAACAGCGTAGTCGGCGACGGCGCAAAACTGAAAAATACGGTACTAGGATACAAAAGCAGTGTCGGCAAAAATACGATATTAGAGGATGTAACAGTTTGGGATAATGTAACTATAGGCGAAAAATCATCTATTTATAACAGCGTCATCTGTTCCAAAAACAGAGTCGGTAAAAAAGTAAAAGTCGCAAAAGGCCTAATACTGGCCGAGGGGTGCGAGATAGGAGATCTTTGTTCTTTTGAAAACGACGTAATGGTATGGCCAGATAAGATAGTAGAAGATGCGAGCATAATCAGCACAAACATAGTTTGGGGAAATAAATACAAAAACTCCATCTTCGAAGGCGGCGTGGTAAGCGGCAGGACAAACGTGGAGCTGTCATGCGAGATGGCAATAAAACTAGCCGAGGCGTTTGGTTCAATGCTTCCTGTTGGTAGCAAGGTATACCTTTCAAGAGACTACCATAAATCATCAAGAATGCTCAAAAGGGCATTTTTTTCTGGACTACTATCTTCAGGTATCAATGTAGTAGATGTACATATAGCCCCTTCTAACGTTGCTAGATTTGGCATCAAAGAAGGTAAAGATGTAGTTGCTGGAGTTCACTTTAGACAATCCGTCACAAACCAACAAAATACGGAGATTTTGTTCTTTACAAACGAAGGTCTTTATATAGATACAAATACCGAAAAAAATTGCGAAAGAATATTTTTTAGAGAGAGCTTCAGGCGGGTAAACTTCGACGAGATAGGTCAAATATCTGAAAAAGAAAATCTAAAAGAGAAGTATAAAAAATCGGTTATTAAAACATTAAATACAGATGCAATAAATTCAAAAAAGCCAAAAATAGCGGTGGATTTATTATTTGGTTCAACGGCTGACGTATATCCAGAGATTTTGACAGCGCTAAACGTAGACAATATCGTGCTCAACGCCTATGCCGACGATAGAAAACTAAACAAGCTTCCAGCGATAATAGAAAAATCCAAAGAGGATCTATCGAAGATAGTTAAACATCTGGATATGGATATGGCATATCTTCTCTATCCAAACGGACAGAAATTAGAGATAGTGTGTAAAAGCGGCATAGTCTTATCCCCGCATATCCAGCTTTTGACTGTTTTGAAGCTTCTGGATATGACCTCGAAACATCAGAAGTCAAAAGTATATCTGCCGGTAAGTACGCCTGATTTTATGGACTCAGAATTTGAAAATCTTATTATAGAAAGAGGCAAGTTTAACGGTGTAAAAGCAAGCAAGCTAAAAGAGTATGACTTAATAGCAAACCTAAATGGCAACTTTGCGTTTTGCGAATTTGCCTACAGTTATGACGCTATTTTCGCCAGCATAAAGATACTTGAGATGGCCTCATCGGTGGAGACAACAATAGAGGATATAAGAAGCTCTGTTGGCAACTTTTATTTTTACTATGAAAAGCTACCTTGCGCATCAAACTTAAAAGGCAAAATGATGAGAAAATTTATGGAAGCCTCTGTAGGCAAAGAGGCCTCTTTTGTAGACGGCGTCAAAATCTCTATACGCAAGAATGATTGGATTTTGATGCTCCCTGATCAACACGCCGACTATCTTAACATATATGTGCAAGCTGCCAAACAGAGTGACGGAGAGGCTATATTTACCGAGTTTGCGACCAAGATAGCAGAGTGGTCTAAAGAGTGATGAAAACACAAAAAGCAAAAAAGCTACATCTGGCTTTTTTATGGCATATGCATCAGCCTTACTATAAGGACGATACTCAAAACGAATACAAAATGCCGTGGGTTTTTTTGCACGCCATCAAAGACTACTACGAACTTCCGAACTATCTAGCGAAGTTCGACGGTATCAAAGCTACCTTCAATCTCGTGCCGTCTCTTTTAGAGCAGCTAGAGGAGTACGAAAACGGATTTGTAAACGATACTTTTTTGTCTATACTCAAAAAAGATGCATCAATACTAACGGCCGAGGAAAAAGAGTATCTCTGCGATGCGCTATTTTTTTCAAACCTAAAAACGATGATACACCCGTTTCCGAGGTATTTAGAGCTATATACCAAAAAAAATTCATTCAAAGAAAAAAAAGAGTTTGCAGCGTCACTAGATGAATCGGAGCTTATCGATTTAGAGGTACTGTTTTTACTCTCTTGGTGCTCAAATGCCTTAAGAGAAGAGTCAAAAATCGTATCGTTGCTTATCAACAAAGCAAAAAGATACGACGCATACGACAAGGATATGCTATTAAAAGAGCTTTTCTCGTTTGTAGCCAAAATAATCCCGTTTTACGCATCTTTGCAAAAACAAGGAAAAATAGAGATAGCTACCACGCCGTTTTATCATCCCATACTACCGTTACTACTCGACAAAAATGCCGCAAAAGAGGCCGATAGAAACGCCGTAACGCCAAAGATATTTGCCGACTTTAGAGATGATGCCACAAGGCATGTAGAGCAAGCTATTTCAAAATATGAGAGCCTATTTGGCAAAAAACCCACAACTTTTTGGCCTGCGGAGGGCTCTATTAGCAACGAGGCTCTATCGCTACTATCTCGGCACGGCGTCCTGCATGTCGGCGCAGACGAGGACGTACTATTTAAGAGCCTGGAGTCCAAATATAGATTTAATATATACAAAAAATACACGGTCGGAAAAGAGCATAAAATAGGCGTTTTATTTAGAGACAAAACGCTTAGCGACCTTATAGGCTTTGCATACTCCGGCAAAAAACCGCAAGAGGCCGCAGAGGATTTTATCTCAAGACTTAGCGAAATACACGACTCTATCAATTTCGAAGCCGTGGTGCCTATTATACTAGACGGCGAGAATGCGTGGGAGTATTACGACAATAACGCAAAAGAGTTTTTCCAACACCTATACGAGATGATAGAAAAAACAGAGTGGTGTGATACGATGACGTTTAGCGAAGTCTTTTCGGAAAACACCATAGAAGCTGCATCGCTAGAGAGTATAAGACCGGGAAGCTGGATATACGGTACATTCTCGACCTGGATGGGTCATGAGGAAAAAAACAGAGCCTGGGAGCTTCTGAGTGACGCAAAAATAGCGTTTGAAAGCTCAAAAAGCGAACTTAGCGATAAAGAGATAGAGGCGGCTAGAAAAGAGCTAATGATAGCCGAGGGTTCGGACTGGTTTTGGTGGTACGGAGACGACCATTATACGCCGCTGGCGGCCCAGTTCGACGAGCTTTTTAGAAAACATCTTCTTATCGTCTACAAAATAATAGGCAAAGAGCCGCCGCCAAAGCTATATGAGGCGATAAACAAAACAAAAACGACAAAAATAAGGCAAAAGCCAAAAAATTATATTAAGCCGGATATTGACGGGCAAATAACAGACTTTTACGAATGGCTCGGAGCCGGCAGCATGGATCTTAGCGCCGAACTATCTACGATGGATTCGAGCGGTTTTTGTTTTGAAAAGCTATACTGGGGGTTTGACGATGAAAACATCTATTTTGCGATTGTCGGAAAGTTTTTGGAGTTAATCGACAAAGGATACGACCTGCATATAGAGCTAGTCGGAACAAAGGCGATTTCGCTTACGCTACCGTTTTCATCCAAGCGCAGGGTAGTTAAATGCGTAGAAGACGAAGAGACAAAAGGCTTCATAGAATCTGCGGTCGCAGATGTATTTGAGGTCAGCCTACCAAAATCATGTCTTGAATGCGGGTGCGATATGCTTTTGCAGGCATCGTTTGAAATACGCAAAAACTCAAAAATAGTAGAAAGGGCGCCACATTACGGTTCGTTCGAGTTAGAGGTAAACGAAAAATTCCTAGAAGACTGGTATATATAAAAAGGCTGACACTATGCAAACAAAACTACTACTTGGCCTTCACTCCCATCAACCCATAGATAATTTCGACGCCGTAGTTTACGAGGCGATAGAAAAAAGCTATAAGCCGTTTTTTGAGACCGTAAAAAACGACGATTGGATGAGATTTTCACTGCATATTAGCGGATGGCTTTTTGAGTTTATAAAAAACAACGACAAAGAGTTATTCTCTCTCATAAAATCGTGCTACGATAAGGGTATGATAGAGTTTTTCTCCGGCGGCTTTTATGAGCCTATTTTGGCGGCTATACCAAGACGCGATAGGTTTTTGCAGATTAAAAAGATGAACCGTTTTTTATTAAATAACTTCGGAGCGAAGCCGAGAGGGCTATGGCTAACGGAGAGGGTATGGAGCGAATCGATAGTTGAGGATTTGTGCGGACTGGACATCGAATATATCCTAACCGACGACTACCACTTCATAGCGGCCGGACACGAAGAAAACTCGCTTGACGGATACTTCCTAACGGAAGAAGGCGGCAGCAAACTCGGCGTATTCCCTATTTCAAAAAAACTAAGATATCTCATACCGTTCAAAAAAGCTTCCTCGGCGATAGCCGAACTGGAGAAAGAGGAGAGAGCCGATAAGGCAGCTATAATCTTCGATGACGGCGAGAAATTCGGGCTTTGGCCAAAAACCTATGAGTGGGTATACGAAAAAGGATGGCTAAGAGAGTTTATAGACGGCATAAAAGCCTCCGAAAAGATAAAAATGGTGCATTTTAGTGAATATTTCGACTCAGAAAAACCGCTTGGGCTTGCTTATCTACCTGAAGTATCATACTATGAGATGGGAGAGTGGTCGCTAAACCCAAGCGACGGAGCGCTCATAGAAAATGTAAAACACCATGCGGCCGAAGCTTTTGGAACAAAAGCGGCGGACAAGTTCGTAAAAGGCGGAATCTGGAAAAACTTCTTTTTAAAATATCCAGAGAGCAACAGGATACACAAAAAAACAGTTCGCCTCTCAATGTTTGCAAAACAGATCAACAGCGAGCAGTTCGACGAAATGCTTATTAAGACCGAGGCGAACGATGCGCTTTGGCACGGTGTATTCGGCGGAGTATATCTACCAAATCTAAGAGATAACTGCTATAAACATATCATAGAGTGCGAAAAGAAACTAGGAATAGCAAAAGCATTAGAAATATCGGATGAGAACTTTGACGGATATGAAGAAGTAAGATTAAAAAACGAGAAATTCCTAGTTCTTTTTGAAGCCAAAAACGGTGCGCAGATGACGGACTTTAGCTCTTTTGACGCACTATTTAACTATCAAAATACCCTCACGAGGCGCAAAGAATCATATCATCAGAAGTTCTTTGCGCAAAACGGCGCCGCAGAGAAAGCGACGGATGAAGGGATAGATACAATACACGACATAACGATAGAAGGTGCGCAAGAGCTAAGAGAAAACCTTTTTTACGACTGGTATCAAAAAAACTCGTTTGTAGAGCATATATCGGACGATTCGTTCGATGTTCACTCATTTTTTGCCTGCTCTTTTGCCGAATACGGCGACTTTGCCAATCAGCCCTTCAAACTCAAAAACTCTTCAAAAAACTCTGTTTTATTTGAAAGAGAAGGCGGAATATACGTAAACGGACATAAGTTCGGCACAAAAATATCAAAAAACTTTGAGATTACGGAAAATAGTCTCGAGTTTAAAATAGAGCTTATGAGCGACGCAAACGGGGAGTTTGTTTTTGCGGAAGAGTTCAACCTTCATTTTTGCGACTACGAGACGCTTAGAGCCAATAACGAGGTTGTATCTAGCAACAAGATGACGCTAAATGGTATACGATCGCTCTCCCTAATAGACGACGTAAACGGCAAAGAGATATTGTTCGAGCTGGACGCCGAATTTGACGCAATAATAGTACCGACCATAACGGCCAGCCAAAATGAAAAAGGCGCCGAGTTATGCACACAAGGGATATCCATCTCTTTTTACAAAAAATTTAGTAGCTCGGTTAGATTTTGCGGAAAACTGGCAATAAAGGATATTT
>JAEMQC010000014.1 GCA_022758985.1 Campylobacteraceae bacterium | reverse complement strand
TGGCATTTATGATCAAATCTTCCTTCAAAAGCTTGCGCAAACGGTTAATCTCCGTTCTTATCGTGGCATCGTCTATGTCGTCGCGCTCCCAAACCCTATTTCTAAAGGCGTCGAGGTCAAAAGTAAAATTCGTATTGGAGGCAAACAGGTCGATAATTTGCAAATGTCTACGGCTTAAAGTTTGCTCTTTATTTTCATAGTAAAGTATCTTGTGTTTCTTATCGTAGCGGTATTTGGGGCTTAGTATCAAAATATTCGAATTCTTGCCCTCCATTAGCTTGAATATCTGATTGATGCGCAGCCAAAGCTCCTCTAATTTAAAAGGTTTCTTTAGATAGTCCGAACATCCTAAATTATACGCTTTGGTTATATCATCTATGTCGGTCATTGCGGTGATAAATATCAGCGGGAGCGTTTTGTCTTTTTTGCGTACCTCTTCCAAAAACTCATATCCGTTCAATGTCGGAACATTAATATCAACCACCAAAGCATCATATATATTGCTTTTTACCGCATCTAGTGCATCGGCTCCGTCAAAAAAATCGCTTACTTCGCTACCGAGAGCCTCCAAAAACTCTTTTATCGAGCTTCTTAGCATCGCCTCGTCTTCAAGTAGCAAAATCTTCACGCCGCCTCCTTAAAATCCATGCGAACTGAACGCATCTTCGAAAAAGTCTTTAAACGCATAAGCAAACCAAACCTCACCGTCCTCCATCGCCGCACAGCAGATACCGACGCCGTTTTGCACGGCTATCTGATAAACGAGGCTAAGCCCTATGCCAAAACCGCCCCTTGCGTCAAGCCCCCTGTAAAACCTATTAAATATACTTCCCATATCCGGCTTATAGAGCGCGCGGTTTACTATTTGGAATATAATTTTCCCCTTACCGTCTGGGAAAAGGGAGATTTTTATCTCGCTCCCCTCTTTTGAGTATTTTATAGCGTTGAATATATTATTATCAAATATTCTTTGAAGCTGGGTTTTGTCAAACGATACGAACATCTGCTCATGCGACTCGAACGATATTCCTATATTAGCCCCTTGTGAGGGTTCCTTAAAATACTCCACCCTCTCTTTCAAAAATTCGGATATGTTTATAACCTCTTTTTTGACCATAAACCTATCTTTTTTGATAAAGTAGCTAAGATCTTCGTATATATTCGTAATAATTTTGACGGCGGCCTCTATCTTTACAAGATATTTGCTTCCTTGTCCACCAAGACGCAACAGCTCTATATTGGCTTGTATTACGGCAAGCGGCGTATTTATCTCGTGTATCGAATCTTTAATGAACTTATCGCGGGATGCCAGAGCTTTTTCAGTCTGCCTCTTTGCGACGCTTAGCTCCTCGTTTTTCTTTTCAAGAACTCTCGTCTTTATCTCTACGGATTGCTCGAGGTTTTCGTTTAGCTCTTTTAACGCCCTGTTTTTATCTTTTATTTCAGAGAGCATCTCGTTTATATTTTGAGCTATCTGGCAAAACTCCGCTATTTTGAAATCATCAACATCGAGAGCCGCCTGATTAGCATCATGGTTTTTGAGAAATCCGGTTATGGCGCCTAGCTCCTTTGTTACCCTGGAGACAAAAAAACCGAGAAAAAGCCCTATTCCTATCACTACGGTAAGAGCCATAATAAGTAGCTGCACGAGTATCTCGATGGAGGGCTCTTTAAAGTGCGAATATTCACTATAAAGTATATAAAGCACGAACGCCGACATTATACCAACGACGCCTAGCGTCATAGTGAGCGCCAATCTGCCTAGTGTTTTTGGTTTGTTCATATTTTTCCACATTTTATTAATTGTCAAAATTTAGACATAAAGAGTTGTTACTTTACCAAAAAATTTTTGGAAGCAGCAAAATGAGGCTTTTTGCACACAAATACAAAAACATCAGGCATTTGCAAAAGTTTTGTGAAGAGAACATACAAGAGCACACTTACGCCTCGCTCTTAGCTCTTGTTGCATACAAAAACGGAAGCAAAAAAGAGGCCGACGAAGTTGGCGATTTCATCCAAAAAACAAACAAAAAAGCCATCGTAATCTCTTTTGGGATAGAGGCCGGATGTATAGGCGAGAGGCTTGTCGACAAGGGAGTATTTGTAACGTTTCTTATGACAAAAAAAGCCTCCATAAAAGCTAAAGCGATAGAGAGCTTAGAAATCACGGATGATTTTTTGAGCGAATACAAAAATGAAGAGCTAAAAGCTCTGCTGCTATTTTCTTCCATGCCGCATCTTTTGCCAAAAGAGTTACGTATAGCATTAGCTTCTCTAAACACAAAAATAGCGGGTGTTAAATCATACGCAGAGAGCTTTAAAGCTCCCGTCAAATTAAATAGCAAAGAGATAAAAAGCGGACTAGTCGTAGTAATGCTCAGCGGCAAAAACCTAGAGGTCAATATCTATAAAAACTCCGAGATTAAGCCGATAAGCAAAAAACTTCAAGTCACAAACGTAAAAGAGGGATTTGTGTATGAGATAGAGGAAATAAAGCTGCTGGAGGCCTACAAAAAACTCCTAGGCGAAGATATAGTAGTAGAAGACCCGCTACTTGCGGCGTGCAGATTTCCGCTAATCTCGCAATCTACCGGAAAGGCATTGTTTATTGATGAGTTTAACTTCAAAAAAGCGGTTATGTGCGGTGATATAAAGAGTGGAGATATGGTGCAAATAGGGTATTCCAGTCTCAAAAATATAAGCTCGGAGTCTTACGAGAGCGCCAAAGAGGTAAGAGCCAAATCACTCTCAGCAATGCTAATTTTCTCAGACTACACTCTCAAAAAAATCTTCAAAAACAAAACCCCTCTTGCAATACCTGGAAGCCTAGCCAGTCTATGCAAGAGCGCATCGTATTTTGGAGATATAGAGATATATGCAGACAAAGAAAATGAGCCCGAGGAACTTAGTCACTCTAGCATAATCATAACTTTTAGCGAAAAAGAAGATAAACCAAACGACTCACATCTAAAAGAGATAAAAGTCCCGCTCACCCCTGCCGACGCATTCGTAAACCTCGTAGATGACGCACTAAAAGAGCAAATTGAGATAAACGCCAAACTCAAAAAAGCGCTAAGCACCCAAAAAATCTTCATCTCCTCCATCTCCCACGACATCCGCACCCCGCTCAACTCCATCATAGGCTTTTTGGAGCTGCTAGAGTGTACCGATCTCGACACGGAGCAACAAAGCTACGTCCAAAGAAGCCTTGTAAGCTCCAAGCATCTACTACGCCTAATCAGCGACGTACTTGATGTCTCGAAGATAGAGGCTGGGCAGATGGAGTTTTTTGAGTCACAGTTTGACTACGGCTTGCTCCTTGAAGAGATTAAAAATATCGTAAGTTCAAGGTGTGAAAACGAAGTCTCGCTTGAGTTTATAGATCCAAAAATAGATAGATACCTTATAGGAGACGCCGATAGGATTAAACAAATACTGGTCAACCTCATCACAAACGCTCTAAAGTTTACAAAACATGGCTATGTAAAGATAGTCACGACAACAAAAGAGAGAAGTAAACACAAAATTGAGCTTGAAATAGTAGTAGAAGACACTGGCATCGGTATCGAAAAAAGCAAGCTAAACGAGATATTTAAGCCCTTTTACCAAACAAGAGAGACGGTATCAAAGAACTTCAGCGGTACGGGGCTTGGACTATATATTTGCAAAAATATCTGCGAAATTATGGGCGGCTCTATCAGATGTGAGAGCAAACTAGGGGATGGCTCAAAATTTTTTGTTACATTACCGCTAAAACTAGGGCGCAAAATAGACAAAAACCAAGGCAAGCTAGAGCTAAAATACGACTTTAGCACCAACGCATTCAAAGATTTAAAGCTTCTTATCGCAGAGGATGTCGCCTTCAACGCAGAGCTAATATCGGCCATGCTTGATAAAAAATTTGGTATCAAAAACATCAAATTCGCAAAAGACGGCCTAGAGGCGCTGGAAATCGTCCGCAAAGAGAGCTTTGACATGGTATTCGTGGATATTCAGATGCCGCGTTTGGACGGCTTCAGTATGATACGGCTAATGAGGGAGTTTGACAAGACCACTCCAGTCGTCGTTATGAGCGCAAACGCATTCAAAGAGGATATGGCAAAGGCATTGAAGCTTGGCGCAAATGACTACATCACAAAACCGGTGCGCGCCGACAAAGTAGCGGAAGCGCTAGGCAAATATGCCGCCAAATGTCAAAACAACGGAAGCTGTGATATAATCGTGCAAAAACACGACCAGACAAAAATCAACATGCAGCGGCAAATGTTTGCCTACTACAAAAACAATTTGGGGCTTACCGGCAAAGACGCAAAGACATTGTACGGCGTATGCGTCGACTCCATCAAAAAAACAATCACAAAAGCCGAAGCGGCGCTTGAGCAAAATGATTTTGGAGAGCTATACGGCGCAATCCACAATTTGAAAGGAATACTGGCTAGTACGGGACTAGATGAGCAGCTCCACACCGCCAATACACTCAATACAAAAGCCAAAAATGCGGCTGGGGGAGCCAAAGATGCGATAGATGACGAATTTAGAGAGAGTTTTTCACGGCTAAAAAACGCTCTCTTTATGCTTTACGAGGGCTAAAAAATGATAAGACTTGACGAAAAATGGCAACAAGCTATCCAAAACTGCGGATACCTTTTTTTGCCGATAGTAAACCCTCAAAACGGGGAGCTATTCGGCGTAGAAGCGTTACTGAGAGGGTTTGAAAAGAGCGGTTTTGCAAGTATAGACGATCTGTTTGATGAAGCATACAGAGACGGTGTGCTCTATGACATAGATTTGGAGCTGCGCAAGCTGGTGTTTGTAAAATTTACCGAGCTTTGTCGACAGCTTGCCAAGGATGAGTCTGAAGCGGCGGCGGCATCTTTGAAGCTTTTTTACAATCTTGATACGAGAATACTGGAGATGCTAGACTACAGCCCCGGCAACACGAGGCAACTGCTCAAAGAATACAATATCAGCCCGCAAAACATATATTTCGACATCTCCGAGAGGTACAAATTCTCCACATACGCAAGCACCAAAAATATCCTCAACACATACAAGCTTCAAGGCTTCAAAGTGGCGCTCGACGACTTTGGCAGTGGACACAGCGGCTTTGAGCTACTCTATCACTCCGAGCCAGACGCCGTCAAGATAGATAAATTTTTGGTACGAAACATCAAGCAATACAGCAAAAACCGTCTTTTTTGCACCGAAATTATCAAGCTAGCCCACATCAGAGGGGCGATAGTAATAGCCGAGGGGGTTGAAACCAAAGAGGAGTTTTATACGCTAAAGGAGCTTGGTTGTGACCTGATGCAGGGCTTTTTTATCCAAAAACCGTCCAAAAACAAAGAGATCAAGCTATCCGTTGCTATGATAAAAGAGCTGGCGGAAGAGGACAAAAGAAGCGGGGAATCGGACGTATCGCACATCTTAAATCAGCTATTGCAGCTTGATACCGTACTAAACACGGAGCCGATAAATAACGTCATAGAAAAATTCCAAAAAGATGAGCGGGCGACTGTGTTTCCGATAGTGGATGCCAACTCTAGACCGCTTGGACTAGTAACCGAGAAGAGCCTGCGCCGCTATATCTACTCGCAATACGGGCTCCAAATCATCCAAAACCAACAAAGTGGCAAATACATTACCCCTTGTCCGATAGTCGACATCACAACACCACTTGAGGAGATCCTCGATATGTTCGCCCACCACGACGAACTAGAGGGGATTATTATTACAAAGGAGTTTAGATATAAAGGGTTTTTATCCGCCAAGTCGCTCATTAATGCCCTAAACGAAAAAAATCTAAAGATTGCAAGAGAACAAAACCCTCTTACAAAGCTCCCCGGCAACGCTATTATCTTAGAATTTATTCAAAAAGCGATTACGGACACTTCAAGCGAATACATATTAGCGTATCTCGATTTGGACAATTTCAAGCCATTTAACGACAAATTTGGCTTCAGGCAAGGTGACCGGGCAATACTCCTATTTGCCGACACAATAAAAGAAGAGACCGCAAGGTTTAAGCCGTTTTTGGGACATATCGGCGGGGATGACTTTTTTATAGGTTATAAGGTCGAAGATAATGGCGCCATAGAAGATTTTGAAAAAACGCTAAAGACGGCTTTAAAAAAATTTGCTCAGAATGCAGAGTCGTTTTATTCAAAAGAGGATAGAAAGGCTGGATTTATCACGGCAAAAGACAGGTTTGGGATTATGAGGAATTTTGACCTACTCTCAGCCAGCTGCGCCGCCATCATAATAGGCAAAGACAAAAAAGAGATTACGCTAGACAAAATTACATACGCTATCGCCGAACTCAAAAAAAGCGCCAAAAACTCACCCCAAAAATACGCTTCGTTAAGATAATGTCACAAATAGTTTTTATAATTTTGCTGTAATCTTCATAAACACTCCGCAAACCGGGTCAAAAGCCCGGGGCGCAAAAAATCAAAAAACTTTTTTTTATCGCCGAGAGCGCCCACTCTACACGCTCTTTTTGTGTCGCAAAATTAAACCGAAAACAGACGCTCTCTCGTCCACCAAAGAAAAAATCGCCGCCGCTTAGAGCCACACTCGCATCCGCAAATCTATCTCTGAGTTCCTGTTGCGATAACCCGGTAGCCGAAAAATCAAGCCAATAAAGATATGTCCCCTCCGGCGAAAATCCGCTCACAAACTCATTTTGCGCCACAAACTCATCCAGTAAAGCTCTATTTGCTCCCAGATACGACACCACTCCGTCCCGCCACTCATCACCATCCCTGTACGCCGCCTTGAGAGCCTCTATCCCAAAGACATTG
>JAEMQC010000077.1 GCA_022758985.1 Campylobacteraceae bacterium | reverse complement strand
CTTGTTTGAGGCCGGAATTGTAGCTGAAAAAAATGAGTGTGTCAAGGGGGTTTTGCAAATAACACGGCCATTTCATATAATGTCCCTAATTTTCATGCAACATTTCACCCAGTTTTATTTCCTAAAAAACTATTTGTCTATCAGCTCTCAACCGATTGCATAAGTTATAACTACCTTAAAAGCTCATTACCTGCTTGTAGGTTGCAAGAAGAGATTATAGCATTGTTAGCATCGTATCAGGAACAAAGCAGATGAATATTCACCCTAATGCCCGTACAACACCCAAGATTAGAGTCAAAATTAGTGCGTCTGAATTATCCAAACCAGGTCATCCACAAACTAATGGTATGGTAGAGAGATTTATTGGGCATATTAGCCCAGTAGCAAAACTTAAGGAGTAGAAGAAAACCCATCCTGAGTTATTTGTTAAAAAAGTTTACAATCAATCGAGAGCCGACAATTAGGTCAAGTTTATCCCATGGAGTTTTGCCCCGCTGAGTTTGCGGGGCTTGTGGTATTAGGGGTTCTTTTTATTCTACTTCAGCGTCGATGACATCGTCGTCTTTTTTGGCTTGTGAGCCGCCGCTTTGCGCCGCGCCAGCGTCGCCGCCTTGTTTTGCATACATAGCTTCCGCTAGTTTGTGACTTGCGGACGTCAGGTTTCTTGTGGCTACTTCTATTTCATCTTTAGTTACATTGTCTTTCGCAAGCACGTCTTTTAGCTCTTTTATAGCCGCTTCAATTTTTGCTTTATCCTCAGCGCTTGCAGCGTCGCCAGACTCGGCAAGAGTTTTTTCCGTTTGGTGGATTAGAGCATCGGCCTGGTTTTTTGCCTCAACCACCTCTTTTCTTTTTCTATCTTCTTCTTTATGCGCTTCGGCCTCTTGCACCATTTTGTTGATTTCATCTTCGCTTAACCCAGATGAACCTGTAATTTTGATGTTTGACTCTTTGCCGCTTGCTTTGTCTTTTGCCGATACGTTTAGGATACCGTTAGCGTCGATGTCAAACGTAACTTCGATTTGAGGCACGCCCCTTGGAGCCGGCATGATGCCGCCTAACTCGAACATACCTAGTGATTTGTTGTCTTTTGCAAATTCCCTTTCGCCTTGCAGTACGTGGATAGTCACCGCAGGTTGGTTATCCTCAGCGGTTGAGAATGTTTGCGATTTTTTCGCTGGTATCGTAGTACCTCTCTCAATTACTTTTGTCATTACGCCGCCCAGCGTTTCGATACCTAGGCTTAGCGGAGTTACGTCAAGTAGTAGTACGTCTTTTACGTCCCCTTTTAGTACGCCGCCCTGGATCGCCGCACCTACAGCCACGACTTCGTCAGGGTTTACCGTTTTGTTAAGCTCTTTGCCAAAATACTCTTTGACCATCTCTTGGATTTTTGGCACCCTTGTTGAGCCACCCACCATTACTACTTCGTCGATTGCACTTTTATCAAGCCCTGCTTGTTTTAGCACCTCTGCGATTTTTGTTTTTGTCTTGTCTACAAGATCGCTGATAATAGACTCGAATTTTGCGCGTGTTAACTTTTTGACAAGGTGTTTTGGGCCTGTCGCATCAGCGGTAATAAACGGTAGGTTTATCTCTGTTTCCATAGCTGTAGAAAGCTCTTTTTTAGCGTTTTCCGCAGCCTCTTTTAGTCTTTGGAGCGCCATTTTGTCGTTTTTAAGATCAATTCCTTGCTCAGCTTTGAACTCATTCGCCAGCCAATCGATGATTCTATTATCAAAGTCGTCACCGCCTAGGAATGCATCGCCGTCTGTAGCAAGAACTTCAAATACGCCGTCGCCAACATCAAGCACCGTAACGTCAAACGTACCACCGCCTAGGTCATAGATAAGAATTTTTTCTTGAGCTTTTTTATCTAGACCGTAAGCCAGTGACGCTGCAGTCGGCTCGTTGATGATTCTAAGCACGTTTAGACCGGCGATAATACCCGCCTCTTTTGTCGCTTTTCTTTGAGCGTCGTTAAAGTACGCAGGCACGGTAATTACGGCGTCAGTTACCTCTTCGCCAAGGAAGCTCTCGGCATCCTCTTTTAGTTTCATTAGGATTTTTGCCGAAATCTCTTGCGGCGTATAGATTTTGTCGCCGATTTCAACCGCACAAGCGCCGTTTCTGTCAACTATTTTGTACGAAACTTTGCTTTTTGCCTCATTAGCTTTTGTCTCAGAAGTCATTAGACCCATAATTCTTTTGATTGAGTAGATTGTTTTTTCAGGGTTTGTAATAGCCTGTCTTTTTGCCGTCATACCCACAAGCACTTCGCCTTTATCTGTAAACGCTACGACGGAAGGCGTAGTTCTAGCACCCTCTTTGTTTGTTAGTACTTTTGGCTCGCTGCCTTCCATGAAGGCTACGCAAGAGTTTGTTGTTCCAAGGTCAATTCCGATTACTTTTCCCATAATTCATTCCTTTTTATTTAGATTTAAACGCCGAATCGAACAAGTCCGCTTCGGCTACGCTAGGCGCTGTGCCGCTAAAGCTTGCCGTATTCACGGCAGAGTTTACTGTTTTTTGCAAACATTAACAAGGGCTGGTCTAATAACCCTCTCTTTAAACATATACCCTTTTTGGAGGGTAGCAACGATATGCCCGTCCTCTACGTCGTCGCTTGCCGATTGCATGATAGCTTCGTGCATCTCAGGGTCAAAAACGCCGTCCACCGGTATCTGTTTGATACCGTTTCTCTCAAAAGTTTTAATGAGATTGTCAAGAGTTAGCGATACGCCCTCTCTAAGTTTGCTAGCCTCACTCTCTTCGCCGCTATGAGCCAAAGCAAGCTCTAAAGAGTCTATGATAGGCAACATCTCTTTGGCAAACTTCTCATTAGTATAATCTATCGCCATTTGCTTCTCTTTTTCAAGACGCTTTTTAGTGTTTTCAAAATCTGCATACGCTCTTATGTACTTATCTTCAAGCTCTTTGTACTTCGTCTCAAGATCCGATTCTGCCTCGACCGCAACCTCTTCGCTATTTTCTATAGCCTCTTCGTTTTTTATCTCTTCGCTCAAACAAATCTCCTTACTTCTAATTTAATGCGCACAAAAATCCGCCGAAATTGCGAGACAAGTGACCGACATACAACATCTCGGCATTTCTGCCGTCGACAACCGCCTCGGTCTTGACTGCCATGTAGCCGTCAGGTATGAGATTTCTAAAATATATGCCCCGCTTAATCTCAGACGCCACTTTACCATCCATAAACCAAGGCATTTTTTCCATGCCCCATTCATAGTCTTGTTTCGCTATCTCCAGAAGCTCTTCTTTGTTGACGACGTTGGTCTCTTTTGAAAACATATACTCGCCAAGCTTATTATACACTTCTGATACTCCATAATGCAAAGCTGCATCTTTTATCTGCGAGACGTCAAGCCCTATGAATTCGTCCATAAAGGCTTTTAGATTAGTGCCACCTCTTAGCAGAACCTCCCCTTTTTCAAACTCCGCAACGACAAACTTCGAACCGGCAAGATAGGAGCAAAGAAGTTTATCGCTCTCGTTTATTTTTAATATGGATGCTATTTTATACTCTTTTGAAGCGGCGGCTACGCTTCGAAGGTCGCCGACCTCGACGCTTTGTATCGGCGCCAATCTCTCGACCCAAAACTCCTTTAAAGCGTGCAAACTCGGGACTCTGCCGCCGGAAATATGAAATTGCACCAATACGCCCTCATCTACCATTCGTTTAAGATAGTTTCTAATCGTCGCCGATGAGAGCTCAATATCTATGATAGACTGTAGATGATGCGATCCTATAGGCGCACTTGTTTTTATGTACTCGGAAATGATGCACTCTAGAATCTTTGCTTTTTTGTCAAGCTTGCTCATAGATTTTAGCCATCTTTTTAGTTATTTAGCACTTTACATTTTCAAGTGCTAACGAAATTATACATCTTTAGCCGTCTATTGTCAAGATTTCTTTTTGTCTATTTCATAAAAGGCGTTCGTAGCCTCTACAAAGCCTTCTACACTTCCGCAATCAAAGCGTTTGCCTTTAAATTTGTATGCTATTACCATGTTGTTTTTAGCCTGTGTCTTAAGTGCATCTGTTATCTGAAGTTCTCCATTTTTACCACTAGGAGTATGTCTTAGAATTTCAAAAATATCGGGAGTAAGTATATATCTGCCTATTATCGCAAGATTTGACGGAGCGTCTTTAGGGCTCGGTTTTTCAACCATATCCGCAACCATATATACGCCGTCTTCGAGCTCTTTGCCGCTGATTATCCCATATTTAGACGAGTCGTTTATATCTATCTCCTCAATCGCCACGATAGAGCATCTATATTTTTTGTATAGCTCGGCCATCTGGGCAAGCACGCCGCTATCTTTGTTACCAACGCAAAGGTCGTCCGCGAGTATTACCGCGAAAGGAACGTTGCCTATAAGGGTTTCGCCGGTGAGTATCGCGTGTCCTAGTCCCTTCATCTCTATCTGTCTCGTATAAGAAAAAGAGCAGACGTCTATGATGTTTCTAATACTCGCCAGATATTTTTCTTTCTCAGTTCCTTTTATCTGGTGCTCAAGTTCGTAAGATATGTCAAAGTGATCCTCAATAGCTCTTTTGCCTCTTCCAGTCACTATCGCCATCTCCGTAATACCGGCCTCCATAGCCTCTTCGACTCCATACTGGATAAGAGGTTTTGTCAGTACCGGCAACATCTCTTTTGGCATAGCCTTCGTAGCCGGCAAAAATCTAGTACCGTATCCGGCGGCGGGAAATAAACATTTCGTAATCAAAGAAAACTCCTAAAAACATTCAAACTCTTCTTTATTCTAACAGTGTGGCGCTTAAGGGCGGCATTTGATATAATCGTCAATAAAGGGGCTAAAATGATAGATTTCGATAACCATACCGATCATGATATAGATGTCGGTTTATTTGAAAAGATTAGAGAGTTTTTGGCTCCGTCAAAGATGATAGAGCTTATTATAGTCGGGGATATAAAGATAAAGGAGCTAAACAAAGAGCATAGAAAACAAGATAAACCGACCGACGTGCTTAGCTTTCCAATCAAGGACTCCAAAACAAACTTTATAGGCTCGGTTATAATATCCGCAGATACTGCGCAAAGAGTGGCAGACGAGATAGGACACCCCTTGGAGGTCGAGCTTCAAATACTTTTCATACACGGTCTTTTGCATCTGCTAGGATTTGATCACGAAACCGATAACGGACAGATGAGACAAAAAGAAAAAGAGGTCGCCGATAGACTATCTATCGCCAACCCCTTGTTGGAGAGGTGAATCTGAGCCAGGCTTGATATAGCCAAGCTCTATAAGCTTCTTATACACTTCGGCGATAAGTGGTCCGGCCTCTGAGCCGCCGTGTCCACCGTGCTCTACGAGTGCGGTTACCACATATTTTGGATTCTCGTAAGGGGCGTATGTTGTAAGCCACGCATGCGAACGTTTATAGTAGTCCAGCTGCTCCTCTTTCATACGATTTACCTCCGATTGCGCTATCGTAGACACCTGTGCGGTACCTGTCTTACCAGCAACCTTTATAGGTAGATATCCGAGCGAACCAAAAGCGGTACCCCCGGGCGTATTGCACACCTGATACATACCCTCTTGCACCGGCAAAAGCATCTTCATATCGGCTGGGGATATAAGCTCCTTGACGTTGGAAGGCACCGCTTTGCCGCCCAGAGTCAGAGCAAATTTTGGCGTTATATCCTTACCGGTAGCAAGAGCTGCCGTAAATTTTGCGACCTGAAGCGGCGTAACAACGGTGCTGCCCTGCCCGATTACAGTATTGAGCGTCTCACCTGCAAACCAAGGCTTATTGTATCTTTTTTTCTTCCAATCCGGAGACGGCATTATGCCGACGAATTCGCCAGGCAAATCCACCCCGGTCTTTCTTCCAAGTCCAAGCTCATAAAGAGTGTTTGAGATTATGTTGATTCCTACGCGAAGGGACATCTTGTAAAAATATGTGTCACAGCTCTCCTTGATCGCCTTTCGCATATCTACGGTGCCATGCCCCTCTTTTTTCCAGTCCCTAAAATGCCTGCCGCCAAACTCTATAAACCCAGGATCGCTTATGCTCTCCGTAGGCGCTACGCCGGCTTTTTGAAGCGCAAGCGCCACTCCCGGCTTTACGACGGAACCTGGAGGATACAAACCTTTTGTGAGCCTATTTGTCAAAGGATGGTTTAGATCCGCAACCATCGCATTCCACTCATCGGCGCCAAGACCTCTTACAAATGCGTTTATATCATACTCCGGAAAACTACCAGCAGCCAACACCGAACCGTCGCTCAAATCCATAACTACGATTGCCCCACTTTTGTCGGAATAAAGCTGTGATATAAGTCTTTGCAGTCGTATATCTATACTGCTTACGAGATCGTGGTGCATTGACGGCTCTTTGGACTCTATCTGTTCCACCACTTCGTTAAAGGCGTTTACTTTTAGAAGCTTAGAACCCGGTTCACCCTGTAAAACCGAGTTATAAAACTTCTCCAGCCCGTCTTTTCCTATAAAGCCGTTCGGGGAGATAATATTTTGTTTTTCGGCGTCCTCTTTTGAAATTCTAGCCACATACCCTATTACATGCCCAGCGACGTCCTTCTCCGGATAGTATCTCATCGTCGTAGACTCTATCTGGATATACTCGTCAAGACTAAGCACGGTAAAGAATGGTAAAATCTGTTCATACGGCATAAAATCTATAACGCGTATATTTTCGTGGTTATAGGCCGAATCTTCTCTCATATAAAGCGCTTTGATTTTTTCGAAGTTAAGGTTCGGGAAAAATTTTGCGAGCATTTTTAGCTTTTGATCAAGCAGAGCTACCTTTTTTTTGGAGCTAAGATGCGGAACGATGCTTATCGCAAAACCCAATTTGTTTATCGCGAGCGGATTTCTATTGCGATCAAAAATAATACCCCTAG
>JAEMQC010000111.1 GCA_022758985.1 Campylobacteraceae bacterium | reverse complement strand
TGATACTAGAGCATAAGAGTCCGTATGATTACAACAAGACGGTGGAGACGATAGTGAGCCGTATCAATGCACATCAGGGCTTGAAAGTCATATCGGTAATAGACCAAGCAGATGAGATAAGAAAGGGCGGCGGGGCAGACGTCGGCAAAGTATCCATCATTAAGTACTGTAACGCCAAATATGCGGGGCAGATGCTAGGCGCAGACGAGCGCAAAAAAATGGCGGTATCGATGCCTATCTCAATAGCCGTTTATGAAAAATCTAGCGGTGAATGCGTCGTATCGGTGAGTAACGGCGTGGTAATGTCAAAGATTTACGGCGGAGAGACGGAGGCTATAATAGAAAATGTCTCCAGAGAGGTCGAGGAGATACTAGGCTTTATGGCGTTTAAATTTACAAGATTTTAAGGAAAAGATAATGAAGCAGACGATGTTTATGGAAAAATACCCTATTTTTACGCTTGAGATAGAAAAAAGCGAGTGCAGATTTAAGAGTGTAGAGCAGATAGTCTCTTATTTTAAGACGCTAATTGAGGAAGACGCTATCGCCGCTTTTATAGGCGAATTCGACCACTTTGCGCATACCGGCGGAGTCGCCGGTGGTGAGATAGCCCCTGAGATATTGGATGCCAAGCTTGTCGTGTTTTGTTTTGGACAAAAACTTCCAAATCCGCAAATGTTGGCAGCAAGACCTCGTTCAATCGGCGTATGCGAGAGAAAAAACGACTTTGTGATTAGCTTTTTGGAAGCCCCTGTGCCTGCAATCAACCAAAAAATGGAAGAGTGGGCGAAGTCTTTGGCGCTATAAATGCAGATAAAAGGCGTTATATTTGATCTTGACGGTACGCTAATAGATTCGCTAACAGAGGTGGCGAATCTCGCGAATGCGGTATTGTCCGCTTTTGGGTTTGAACAGAGATCAAAAGAGGAGTATCGCTATTTTGCCGGGCAGGGCGCATATTCGTTGATGGCGTCTTCTAGCGGCTCGAAAGATGACGCTCTAATAATGGAGATGGTAAAAGAGTTCGAAAGGATGTATGTCGGTAGTCAGAATGTATCAAAAGCATTTGACGGCATAACCGAAGCGCTAGTGGAGATATACTCTAAAGGCGTTAAGATGGCTGTTTTGTCGAATAAGCCCGAACATTTAACCAGACTTTGCGTGAATAGAAATTTCGATTCGTCTATGTTTGAAGCGGTTTTCGGTCAAAAAGAGGGCAGGGAGGTCAAGCCACATCCGCAAGGCGCTCTGGAGATAGCAGATGTATTTGGCTTAGCGCCAAATGAAATAGTGATAATAGGGGATACAAAAAACGATATTTTAGCCGCAAAAAACGGCGATTTTTACTCTGTTGGCGTCACATGGGGGTTTAGAGATAGAGCTGAACTTATAGAGTGCGGAGCAGACGTGGTCGTCGATACTCCGCAACAGCTATTAAATATTATTTGATTTCTATTTTTTTAGACTCTTTCGGCGCTGCCTTCGGAATGGTGATGTTTAGCACGCCGTTTTCCGTTGAAGCGTCTATGGAGTCGCTGTTTGCGTCTTCCGGTAACGTAAAGCTTCTTTGGAATTTACCGTAAAAACTCTCCAGCTTGTAGTAATCTTTCTCTTTAACTTCCTCTTTATGCTTTCTCTCGCCCGATATAGTTAGGACGTTGTCTTTAAGATCTATATTTATATCTTCTTTCGCTACCCCAGGAAGGTCTGCGTGAATGTAGTAAGCTTTTTCATCTTCTCTTGTATTTACAGCAGGGCTAAAGCTCGATACGTTAGCCGCTTCTTTTGCTTCGGTAGGCATGTAGCTAGCAAATCTTCTTTCAAACTCTCTAAACGGGTCAAATCTAGTCAGAAGCATCTTAAACTCCTTATATATTATTTTTTAGCACTCTATGTATCAAAGTGCTAACGAAATGATACATTATTAGCGCTCATATGTCAAGAGTGCTAATTTAAAATTTAAAATGGTCAAGACAAGTAGCATAAAATAGACCCTTAGTCTTTATTTTAATCGGACAGAGCTTTTACAGCTCCGTCTTAAGCACCGCTCCGCTGCTTGCATTAGTCACCAAAAGAGCATATCTTTTTAGCCATTTTGAGTTGATATCCTTTTTGTGCTCTTTGAACTTCTCTCGCCTAGCCTCGATAACCTCTTCGCTTAGATTTGCGTGAAGCATATGGCTATCGACATCTAGGCTTATCTCATCGCCATCTTCTAGTAGCCCGATGAGACCACCCTCCGCCGCTTCAGGGCTGATGTGTCCGATACAAGCTCCTCTTGTTGCGCCAGAAAATCTTCCATCCGTGATGAGCGCTACCGACTCGCCTAGACCCATACCCGCTATGAGGCTCGTAGGGGTGAGCATCTCTTGCATACCAGGTCCACCCCTAGGTCCTTCGTATCTGATGACCACCACATGCCCAGGCTGCACCTTGCCACTCATAATACCAGCTATCGCTTCATCTTGGGAGTTAAAGCATATCGCGCGTCCAGTGAACTTTCTCATGCTTGGCTGTATACCCGCAGTCTTGACGACGCACCCTTGCTCTGCTAGGTTGCCAAATAGTATCGCTAGACCACCCACAGGTGAGTACGCGCTTTCATTTGTATGGATGACACTAGTGTCTTTGATCTCCGCTGTCGCTATCCTCTCGCCGATAGTCTCGCCTGTTACGGTGAGTGCGTCGGTTTTTAGGATGTCTCCTCGCTTGCTTACTTCTTTCATGACCGCATTTACGCCGCCTGCTCTACCGATGTCTTCCATGTGTACCGTGCTAAGCGAAGGACTAATTTTCGCTATGTGAGCAACTTTGCCCGCTATGTCGTTGATATGCGCTATCGGGAAATCCACGCCAGACTCTTTTGCTATCGCCAACATATGAAGCACCGTATTTGAGCTGCCGCCCATTGCCATATCTACGACAAACGCATTGTGAACCGCTTTTTCGTTGAGGATATTTCTGATTTTGTATCTCTCATCTAGTGCAATTTCTACGACTCTTTTTGCCGCTTTTTTTACCATCTCTATTCTCTCGGGTGTGAGTGCCGGCACCGTACCGTTACCAGGCAGCGCAATACCCATAGCTTCGCATAGAGTGTTCATGGAGTTTGCGGTAAACATCCCGCTACAGCTTCCAGCCCCCGGACAAGCGTTGCACTCTATCTCATGCAGCTCTTCGTCGCTCATCATACCTCTTGCTTTTTTGCCCACGGCTTCAAAAGCAGTCGCAAGATCGATAGGAGTACCGTCCTTCATATGCCCCGCTTTCATAGGGCCACCGCTTACAAATACGGTCGGCACATTAACCCTCAGAGCGCCCATTATCATCCCAGGGACTATCTTGTCGCAGTTTGGGATACAGATGAGCGCATCTAGCTTGTGTGCATTCATCACGGTCTCGATACTATCGGCTATCAGCTCGCGGCTAGGAAGGCTATAGAGCATCCCGTCGTGCCCCATCGCGATACCGTCGTCCACGCCGATGGTGTTAAACTCAAAAGGCACACCTCCAGCTTCTCTTATCGCCTCTTTGACAATTTTGCCGTACTCTTGAAGAAAAAAATGCCCCGGAATGATGTCTATATAGCTGTTTGCTATACCGATGAACGGCTTGTCAAAATCCTCATCTTTTAGCCCCGTCGCTCTTAGCAAACTTCTATGTGGAGTCTTCTCCCACCCTTTTTTGATTGTATCGCTTCTCATCACAAATCCTATGAAAAAAATTTTACAAATTCTACAAAAACGGCGGTTAAAAGCGGCAATACCAGTCTTTATACTTTTTTTATACATTTGTAGCTGTTTTTTATACATGTCCTATGCCAAAAGAGCTACCATGTTCAAAATCCAAAAAAGGAGTAACCTTTGAGTATAGACTCCATGCGAGAACGCATAAAAAGCGAATTTATGGTTATTAAATCGCTTGGTGTAGTGTACGGCGACATCGGCACAAGTCCAATATACACATTTACGATTATATTTTTACTTATCAAGCCCACAATGACAAATATATTCGGTATCTTGTCTCTTGTTGTCTGGACAATGACGATACTTGTTACCGTACAGTACGCATGGCTTGCCACTAGTCTCTCAAAGCGTGGGGAGGGCGGCACGATAGTACTTACCCAGATCCTCACACCGTATATCAAAAGCGCCAGACAAGCGGCATTTATGTCGGCTCTTGGCTTTGTGGGTATATCGCTCATGATAGGCGACGGCGTCATCACTCCGGCTATCAGTATCTTATCGGCAGTCGAGGGTATCGCTCTTATCCCCGGGTATGAGCACACAGGCAAGCTTACCCTGCTTTTTATAGCTTCGGCAATAGCGATAGCTCTTTTTGCCGTTCAGCGAAAGGGTGTCGAACGGGTAGCGTCTGCCTTTGGACCTATAATGGTTATCTGGTTTTTTGCGCTTGGATTTATAGGGCTTTTCTCCATCGGCTCACACATAGAGCTACTGAGCGCACTTAGCCCACACTACGCCATAGCGTTTATGCTTGACAACCCTTTCGCAGCGTTTATCATACTGGCGGATGTACTGCTATGCGCCACGGGTGGCGAGGCTTTGTATGCAGATATGGGACATCTCGGCAGACTCCCTATTCTCAAAGGGTGGCTGTTTGTGTCTGTTGCTTTGTGGATTAGCTATTTTGGGCAAGGGGCGTTTTTGATGGCGCATCCTGAGTCAAAAAGCGTACTGTTTGAGTCGGCACAAATGATAGCGCCTGCTTTTTATGTGCCGTTTTTACTTCTTTCCATTATGGCGACCGTCATAGCCTCGCAAGCAATGATAAGCGGTATTTTCTCGGTGCTGTATCAGGCGATGACTACTCGTATATTTCCGCACTTTAAAGTCGAGTACACCTCGGATGAGCTTCGCTCACAAATATATATAGGGGCGGTCAATTGGTTTTTGCTTATCTGCGTCATAGCGATGCTCTTTATCTTTCAAGAATCGGCAAAGTTAGCCTCTGCGTACGGTCTTGCGGTGTCGGGCGCTATGAGTATTACAGCTTTACTGATGGGCGCAATATTTTGGCACAAAAAAGAGTACCTAAGGCTCGGTTTTAGTGTATTATCGGGCATATCAAGCGCGATCTTTTTTGCCTCCTGTCTTCTCAAAATCCCGCACGGCGGCTATTGGCCACTCATCATAGCATCTGTACCGCTACTTATCATCATTGTATACACACAGGGGCAAAAAAAACTATACACATCGTTTGTTCCAGTCACAAAAGATGATTTTTTAGACGAATATTCAAACAGATACCAAAATGCAACAAAACTACAAGGCACTGCGCTATTTTTTGCTAGGCATATTGGCGCTATTCCGGCATATATACCAAAAACCATGTTCCAAAACGGCATCATATACGAGCGCAATATCATCGTCACAGTCAAACCCTCAAACGAACCGCACGGCGTCTATTCCGAGCTTACACCGATGGCTGAAGGGCTTGATTTGCTCGTCATCCGACCCGGATACATGGAGATGCTAGATGTCGAAAGCGTGCTCAAAAGTAAAAATATAGATGAGCGCACAATATTCTACGGTCAAGAGGAGATAATCACCAAAAATCCGGTTTGGATGCTCTTTGCGGCTATCAAGGATTTGTCGCCTTCATTTGTCCATTTTTACAAATTTCCGCACCAAAAACTTCTAGGCGTCGTCAGGCGTGCGGAGCTATAATTAACACATGAGAACACTCAATCCGACGCTACTGAGTATTGCGACTTTTATAGCGGTGACTTTGGTATCGCTTGAAAACCAAAGAGAGCTTGAACTCCTCAATATCGCTATGCTTTATATGTTGCCGATACTGTTTGCGGCGGTCTTTTTGGGTGTTTTAAAAACTACCGTTATATCTTTTGTCTCCGTGATGACTTTTAATGTGCTTTTCGTGCCGCCCGTACTTAGCCTAAGAGTACATGACGGCAGACATTTTCTGAGTTTTGCGATAATGTTTTTGATAGGCGTCCTGGTCTCAATACTGGCCAAAAAAGCTGCAAAGATAAAAGAGCTAGAGCTATCCGAGAAGCTATCAAAAGCGCTAATGGGCTCACTCTTGCACGAGCTTCGCACGCCCCTTGCGGCGACTATCGGTGCGGCAAGTACGCTTTTAAACAATGACATAACACTCTCAAACGAACAAAAAAAATCTCTGTACGAAAACATATTTGAAAGCTCGACAAGGATGCAAAGACTAGTAGAGACTTTGCTAGCCGAGGCTAAATTTGCGGACAACATAAGACCGATACTAAAAGAGTGCGACATAGCCGAAAATATAGGAGCCGTACTCTCAAAAATAGAGCAAAAATACGACAAAAAGGCTGTTTTTGAGATAGCAGATCAATTGCCGACTGCTCTGACAGATGCGGAGCTTTTTGAGCAAGCCGTTTCCATACTTATAGACAACGCCTTTAAATACGGCGAAAACGTCAAAATCTCTGTCCAAAAAAATATAACCGATGTTGAGATAATAATAACAAATAGCGGCGCACTACCGACAAAAGAGGAGATGAGCAGTATCGGCAAAAAGCTCAAAAGATTCTCAAACTCGAAAGATACCGACGGTAGCGGACTGGGTCTTTATCTGTGTCTCAAAATAGCCGAAATAATAGACGCTAAGCTAGACATATCCGTAAAAGACACTCTTTTTTGCGTAAATCTCAAAATTCCGGCGATAACATGAAACAAAAAATACTAATCATAGACGACGACAAAGCAATACGAAAGATGCTAACCATAACGCTTGAGGCAAGCGGGTTTGAGCCTATCGAAGCCTCTTCGCTAGCTGAAGCCGTGAACAAAGCGGCGCTTTACAATCCATCCGTCGCACTTCTTGATTTGGGGTTACCGGATGGAAGCGGAATGGAGTTTTTGGGTCGTTTCAGGGAGTGGAGCGCCGCACCAGTCATCATACTATCGGCAATCGGCATGGAAGAGCAAAAAATATCCGCACTTGAAGCCGGAGCGGATGATTATCTAGTCAAACCATTTGGGACGGGAGAGCTGATAGCTAGAATCAAAGCCTCACTCAGAAGAAGCGAGCAAACCCAAAATACAAGCGTCATAACGAGTAAAAATCTGGAACTAGACATCGGCGCCCACACTGCAACAATTGACGGTGAAGAGCTAAAACTCACACCAAAAGAGTATGAACTATTAAAGACACTACTTAAAAACAAAGGCAAGATACTAACTCATTCATGGCTACTCAAAGAAATTTGTTGAGTCTGATACAAAAATGAAACGAAATATCTACGAT
>JAEMQC010000082.1 GCA_022758985.1 Campylobacteraceae bacterium | reverse complement strand
TTTGATTAGGTTTGCTAGAGTTTGGACTATCTGCACGTTTTTGTGCGCATCGCCCGTCGCTTCGCCGAGGAAAGGCTCAAAAGAGGCTAGCGCACTAGCTACGAACACTTTGTTTACAGGTACGACTACCTCTGACGCAGAGAAGTCTATAACGCTGCCGCTATCCATTGCCGCTTTGACATAAACGGCGAAAGAGCCAAAATTTTCTTTCCAGTTGATTATTGGAAAAGTAGCTTGCAATATTTTTGATTTGTCTAGCTGACCTCTGTCTACACGGCAAATACCAAATCCGATAGGTTCTCTGTATCCGGCTGTTTTTTTTACCTCTTCGGTCAATGTTTTAAATTCTTCTTTAGTCATATTATCTCTCTCCTTTTCGTAGTTTTAACCATATAAAAATACATTCCGCCAAGCGCCGATATCAAAACGACTGGCGCAATAAAAGGGTACGCCTCTATAAAAAGCAGTATCTTTATAATTAGTGTGCTCGAAAAATACGCTCCGAGCCCGATCGCAAGAGCCCACAAAAAAGAGGCTGCAAAATTAAGGGCGATAAATCTGGGTGCATTATATTTTGTAATTCCGGCTGCAAGCGGTACAATGGTCTTTATGCCATATATAAACTTTTGGATAAATATAATACGAAAACCGTGCTTCTTCATCAAAAGATGAGCCAGAGCAAGCTTTCTTCTATGTTTTTTCAAAAAAACCAGTGCGTCGCTCTTATAGTTTCTGGCAAAATAAAAAAGCGCCGTAGAGCCGGCAAAGTTTGCGACTCCTGAGAGTAATATACAAAGGAGTATACTCATCTTGCCAAGACTGCTAAATACGGCGGCCGTCGCAATACCTATAAATCCGCCTCCGAAGCTATAGACGAAAAGCAAAAAATAGCCTACATCTTCCAGCTGCCCGTTCACACAAAACCTCTATTTTAAAGCGAGAAGTCTACTTAAAGCTTTATTAAACTGCAACAGGCTCTAATTTGCCGCCGTTGTTAACGACAAGATATGTTTTAGTCTCTACGCCCAAAATACCCTGCACTATCTGCTTGTATTTTTGAAGCTGTTTTATATACCCCTCTTTAATATCGGCGGAGCTTTTAAAATCAACTATTACGGCCCTGTCTTCAAAAACGGCCAAAAAGTCTATTCTATAATGTTTCAGCTCTCCGTTTTCATCAGTATAGACGCTAATTTCTTTATATATTTCGCCATTTTTGCACTCTGCATATAAAGCGCTATTTGCAAAACTGCGAGCCAAAGAGGCTGCACCGTTTAGCTTATCACCAAGAACCGTTCCATATCTGTTTTTAAGATAGGTCAGAGCTTCGACATCTGATGATTTATCATCTGAAATTTCTATATAGGAGTGCATCGCTATACCAAAATCTATAGCAAAAAAATCATCTGGAGAGTAGCTTTTTTCCTCTATCGCAAAATCTTTTTGCTTTCCAAACCTTACGTCCAAAGGGGTTCCTTTGTACGAGCTAAAATCTTGTTTTTCGACTTGCGACTTTACAAACTCTTTTGCGCCGCAAACAAAGTCCGTTATCTTAAGAGCCGACAATTTAGAATAACCCTCTTTTTTGACTACGATACACATTCCGTTTTTGGCTCTTGTCATCGCCACATAATTGGCGTTTAAAAGATCCATCTCTTCCATTCTCTCCTCGTTTAGCATAGCCGCTTTTACGTCGGGCAGCATCGCAGCCGCACTCTTGCTTGATACGACCAGTTTTGAAAGCTTAAAATCCTTATGGAGCTGAAGTATAGGTCGTACTCTATAGCTCTCTTTTTTCTTTAGCGTATCGCAAAGTATGCAGTAATCAAACTCCAACCCCTTTGATTTATGCACCGTCATAAGAAGCACTCCGCCCATGCGCATAGATATTTTTTTCTCGTTTTTGACGGCATCGGACTTTAAGAAAGTATGAATATCTTCATACGACGACGCAAGCTCTATTAGTTTTATTGTATTTGGATTTGCTAAGCCAAAATAGTCTATCGCTTCGAATATAACCTTAGATACTTCCGATATATCGGCAAAACGCATGGTAAACATATCGAAATACTCGGACGGGATCTTGGTGATAGACAAAAAGCTAAGCCTTGCAAGCCTAGCGTCACGGCCGAGCCTGGTAAGAAGCAGATACTCCAAAAACATCATAACAGTGCGCACATTTTCATCGTCTATAAGCGCCTTTGAGCTCTCTTTTTGAGTTTTTATCCCAATACTGCCCAGATACGAAGCCACCTCTTCTATGTCGTCGTTTGTATAACAAAGCACCGTTATAGATTCGGTGGCCGCACCCATTTTTATATACTCCGTTATCTTTTCGCCAACGGTTTTTAATATAGAGTCGCCATCACAAGATACACACTCCACAAAACCTTCCGCCGAAGATGCACTTTTTTGCTCCTTAAATATATCATTATAGATGGGAGCAAAGACGCTGTTTACGAAAGAAACCAGATTTTTCGCACTTCTGTAGTTTGTATCCAGATAGATCTCTTCGTATCTATCATGCGCTCTTTTGCGTATATATGCTGCAGTATTTTCGAACATACCGGGTGTTGCGCCCCTGAAGCGATATATAGATTGTTTTGGGTCACCGACTAGAAAAAAACTCTTAAAATAGCCGGTACCTACGCCCGATATTATCTCATCCAGAAGCGGCTTAATTATCCTAAACTGCAAAATGCTCGTGTCTTGAAACTCGTCTATCAGGATATGTTCAATCTCTCCGTCAAGCCTAAAATAGAGAAAATCGCTGTCTATCTTACCGTCTTCTAGCAGCTCTTTAACGATTTTGGCAATATCGTCAAAACTTAGCGCATTTTGCTCTTTAGAGATACTCTCCTTTGCTCTTTTATACCAATCAAACTCATGCAGCAAAAAGGCCAAAGTATCGTCGGCGCTAGCCTTATAATAATCGGTGAGCGCATTTTTCAAAGAGGCAAACATAGCCTCGGAAGCGTCGCTTGATATACTCTTATAGTCTCTATGCGAAACTAGATTTTCACGCTCGATGATTAGTTTTTCGAAGCTATTTGTTTTTAAAAACTCGTTGACGCTAGTAAATGTGCGGGGTGCGAACTTCTGCGGCTTAAGAGTGCAAAGCATCTCATAAAAACTATTTGCAACTTTTAAAAAAGCGTTGCTTGCCGCAAAAAATCTACTCCTCTCATACCCAGCATACTCTTTTTTTATCGCTTCAAGGTCGCTCTCTTCTTCATATAGTGCGGCAAAGAGAGCTAAAAGCCTATCTATGGTGTCGCCCTTGCTATACAGATAATCGGCGAGCCTAATCTTATCCTCGTTTCTCAAAAGCTCCAAAAATCTGCTTTTTAGCTCGTCGTTATCTAGAGTAAAAAGATCGAAATCATGCCTGACCGACGCATAGAAACAGAACTTTCTAAGTATCTGGTGGACAAAACTATCAATTGTAGATATTTTGTTGTTTGAGTCCAAATATTTAGAAAGCAGCTGTTTTGCTTTTAATCTTATGTCGCCCTCGTATATCTCTTTTATAGACACAAAAAGCGGATCCCCCTCCCCTATTTCGCCGCTTTCTAGCCTCATTAGCGTACCCGCTATACGCTCCCTCATCTCTTTTGCCGCTTTTTTTGTGAACGTAACGGCTAGTATCTTTGAGGGGTGTGCGCCAAGAAAGAGTAGAGATAGATAGCGCAGCGTCAACTGATAGGTTTTACCACTTCCAGCGCTTGCGTTGATGGCTAGGATGTTTTGGAAGTTATTTGACATAAAGGTCTATCTTTGACTCATCAATAATAAACTCTATTGTTGATATTCCTCCGTCCGAGTTCAATTTTATTGCCATTTCCAATCCTTGTTTCTTCGTTTTAATCTACCGCCTTCACTCATAATGCGTCCACATCCTATAGATTTTAACGAGTTTTTCATTTTCAAAAACTTCATACACAAGTCTATGCTGCTTATTTATTCTACGGCTAATAAGCCCCTTTAGGTCTCCTCTGAGATGCTCAAATTCCGGTGGATATTGAAATAGATTGTTTTGGATTATTTCGAGAAGTTTTTGGACTTTCGGTTTAAGCCCTGCAGAAGCTAGATATTTGGCGTCTTTTGCGGCTTGTGGCATAAAAATTAGGCGATACATTACCACTCTAATTTATCTAAAGATACACCTTGCTCGCTGGGTGTATTTCTAGCATTTTGTATGCTCTCCACCATGCCGTCAATACTTCGTAGATACTCGTCATCGCTTATGTATTTCGATTGATCTAAAATCTTCACCTCGCTTTTGGAAAAGTGATCCAAGAGCCAAAAAAACTTATCGTAAACTTTATCTTCTACTTGCAAAGTTATTATTTGCATTGCACACCCTCTATTGGTTTTTCAAAAATTATATCAAAAAAAATACTCTTAACTTACTCATCCCCACCCTCTTCTTCTGTCGTTTCACTGTGTACGCCGCAGATGTCGGCGAAGTCACAGTATCTACAGTTTTTCTTGTCCGCAGTACCGGCGAAAGTTGGCGTAGCCGTGAAGCGTTCGATGTGTGCCGGAAGCAGAGACAGTTTGGTCTCTAGCGTTTTTTCGCCCACGAGAGAGCCCCTAAGAACGTCGTAATAGTATGCGCCGTCTATTTGCATATCGGCATTAGATAGTAAGGCGACATAGAGCGCAAGCTGGTATTTGTAGGAATCGAGCGCACTCTTTTGCGTATCGGCTTTTATCTCAGAGCGGCTTATCTTATAGTCTATAAGTAGTCGTTTGCCCTCTGCGTCTTGATCTATTCTATCTATCCTCCCTTCAAATAAGACACCGTGCAGCTCTCCTTTTATCTCCTTTTCTACCGCATACACTCTATACCCGCTTTTTTGGCGTCTTATCTCTTCGGCGCAAAATTTTTCCATCTGGCGCATAGAGAATACAAAATCAAATTGCTCCTCAATCTCTGGTATTGCTTTTATTGACTCTTCCCGTATAAAATCAAAGAGATTTGAGGAATCGTAAAATACTCTTTTTGCGTAGGGGTCAAACGCCGTCTCAAGCGCTTTGTGTATAGCGCTGCCGATATTTTGCGCAGTCTCGTCTTTTGGCTCGATCTTTTCTTTTGAAAGAGCCATAATATGTTTAAAATAAAAAAATTTATCGCACTTTAGAAAATCGCAAAAGGCGCTTACGCTGAGTCTCTCTTTTGATTTGGCCTCCAAATACTGCTCATACAGACTTTTTGAGGTGCAAAATACAATAGGCTCTTCTCTTTGTACGGATATTTTTGAAAAATAGAACTCGCCCAGACTCTCTTCGTCGACATCAATAAAATTAACGCCAAGCTCGTATAAAAAAGGGCTGGGAGCCGCTTCGTCATTTTCTACGAAAGCAAAAACACACTCTTTCGTATTTGCTATAAGCTCCGCAAAATAATGCTTTTGTAGATTTTGTCTATCCTCGGAGGTCGGTATCCCAGCTCTCTCTTTTATTTTCGTATTTAAAAATAGGTCCTTATCTAGTTTTTTTGGGAAAAACTCCTCGTTCATATCCAAAATGATTGCGGCATCAAGCTCGGCTCCCCTACTCTCCAAAACGCCCATTACCTTTATCTGTCCGCCGCCTATATCGTCTATCTTTTTTTTGGCGACTCCCAAGGCAAATAAAAATCCCACCTCCACCGAAGGCGCTTCTTTGTACAGATGTGCTTCTGCGCAAAGCTCATAGAGAGCACGAGCGAATATCTTTTTTGCCGCTTCGTGCTTATAGGAGCGCCATCTGTTAAGCTCCAAAAAAAGCTCCATAGCTTTAATGAAAGCCTCCGCTCCCTGCTGCTGCGTAAGCGATAAAAATGGGGTGCAAATATCTTCTAGGTCAAATATTTTTGCTTTGGTGCCCACCTTCTCTCCGGATGCCAACTCCAACAAAATCTTAAGTGCGGCATACATATCGGTTTTTATTAGCGGCTCCCCAAACGCAAAATTGAGATTTGTATGCCTATCAAAAAGCCTTAATATCCCCGCATATCCCTCATCTGGTAATATGACGGCGATATTTTCAGGTCTATATCCAGCTTTAACCAGCTTTGAAATCATACTCATCGCAAAAGGAGCTTCGTATGCTCTGTTTTTAAGCCTATATGCCACGATATTCGAGTCTTTTTGCTTGCGACTCTTTACCGAAAGGAGCTTTTTTGCGCTCATATCTATCGTAGCCGTTCCGAGCGTATCGCCGATTTCTATACCAAAAGATGCGAATTTGGCAACCATTTTTTTGTTGTATTTGTCGATAGTAAATATAAGTTTTAGCGGTATTAACGCTGCTATTTTCGTCAGTATATCAAGTTCATGCGACGTAAAAAGACCCATCGATTCGACTACAACTTCGTCAAAATTTTGTAAATATGAGGAGTTAATGTGCCAATCGTCTACCGATATAAAATCATAAAGGCCAAAAGCCTCTAGCTCTCTCGAATACTCCTCAAACAGCTCTTCGAGCACGGATAGATGATCCTCGTAGGCGGCGTATATATCTTTGCCCCTTATGTCGTCTATAGTTTTTTGCTCCGCCCTGAGCTCTTCAAAGAAGCTAAACAAAAAATCGCTGCTAGAGAGAAAATCTAAAAAGCTTCTCTCAAAGCCTAATTTACCTATATCTATTTTGTGAGCCGCACTTCTTAGTATGGCGAGCCTAGCCAAAAAAGAAGCCTCCGTTTTGTCTTTGACTATGGCTACCTTACGGATAAAATCCGCCAAACTGCATGCGCTAAGAAGTTTGTTCTGATTTTTTGCCAAAAATCCCTGTACTCTTCTAGAGGTTTGAAATACATATAGCGTTTTTGAAATATTCTTGGAGATAACCACTTCAGTAGACCCTAGCCCAGAGTTTCTCTTTTGTATCTTTTTCGGAGTTTTGCCAAATCGTTTCTATAAAACTATAGGCGTGATCGACTCTTGTTTTTAGAAGGTGTTTTTGAAACTCTATGTAGCTTTTTTTGATTTTTTCGTTTTCTTCGTTAAAGTCGCTAAGAGTCATATAATAAAAATATCCACCGAGCAAAAAGAAAGCCACCAATACCAATGAAACCACAAATCCAAGACCGGTCTTTCTTATCTCCTCTTGCGTCTTCAAGAAATGCTTATAGATAGCGTTAGCGTTGTTTTGTTCCAAAAAAACTCCTAATTAGATGCAAGGCCAAGCACTATTTCAAAAAGAGCCCCGCCGTTTTTATTCTTAACCAGGAGCTTACCGCCCATATGTTCCTCTATTATTATTTTCGACATATAAAGACCTATTCCGGTTCCTTTTCCTTGTTCTTTTGTAGAAAAATAAGGCTCAAATACCTTGTCTATGACATCATCTGCAATGCCGCCGCCGGTATCCAAAAAAGAGA
>JAEMQC010000019.1 GCA_022758985.1 Campylobacteraceae bacterium | reverse complement strand
CGGACATGGTTTCTAAGCCTATATATGACATAACCCCTCATACGCTCATAGATTATGAAGGGGTTGTGGCCTCCGTTGTTTGGTTTGCCGGATGCCCGCTTAGGTGTATATATTGTCACAATCCTCATATTGCGGCCGGAGAGGGAGAGATAAGCGAAACGGAGGATATCGAATTTCTGTCAAAAAGGAGCGATTGGATTGACGGAGTAGTGTTGTCTGGAGGGGAGTGCTGTATGTATGACGGTATAGACGGTTTTTGCGAAAAGTTAAAAAACCTAGGCTTTATGGTAAAGACCGATACCAGCGGCATAAGACCCAAAACGGCCATAGAACTGGCAAAAAACTCCCTTGTCGATAAGATAGCGCTTGATTTCAAAGCCCCAAAAGAGATGTTTGAGGTAATTACCACAGCTGCGGCATACAATCTCTTTGAAAGAACTATAAGAGGGTTATTGGAGCTTAATTTTGATTTTTCTGTTCGTACGACCGTGTATCCTGAGTATATAGACGAAGCGACTGTTTCTAGAATGGCCGACGAGCTTTATAACTTTGGCTATAGGGGTATTTATACGGTTCAGAAGGCGAGGACGCAAAATCCAACTTTCGGCAATCTGCCCCATAGCGTTAAAATGTTTGATATATCTAGAGTGGAGTCAAAAATTCCGATTAGATATTTGGATTTTTAGGTTTTATTCTATTTTTTTATTTATTTCGCTTAGTGTTTGGCTAAATTTTTGCAGCATCTCTTTCGTGCAGGCTATATCCTCAAGCGATGTTATTGTGAGATCTTCGCTTTTGTCTATATAGCTCTCCATCTCTTTTTTTGTATTTTCGTCTATCTTGCCATCTTTTAGCCTTGTTTCTATAGTTTTTGTGCTAGCTTCAAGCTCCGCTATGGCGTTTTGAGACTCGTCTAACGCTTTTTGCGCTTTCGATACAACTTTTTCTACTTTGCGCATGAAGCTTTTTAGTTCGTTTTTGGCCTGATCCAGTTCTCCGCTGCCCTCCGGAGCGTCTATGATAGCCTCGTGCTCGTCGCATTTTAGGGCGCCTATCTCTTTCGTCTCGCTCAAGAACTTATCAAATTTGACCTCTATTTTTTTGGTTAGATACATACTTAGCATCACCGCCATAAAGATCAGCGCTCCGCCGACGTATTGGAGTATCTGTAACCTCTCTTTTTTCGCCTCGAACTCTCTGGTATAGCTCCACACCGTATCGTCTATGGCTTTTAGAAGTTCGTTGTTTATCAGGTACATAGAGTCTATCGTCTGTTTTGTGTTATCGCCGTTTTTTATTTTTTCGGATACGGCAAAAAACAGATCGCTTTTATGTTTTATGTTTTGAAGCCTACTTCGTATGTCGTCCGAAGGGGGTGGCGTGATATTTGTTTTTTCGTTGCCGTTTGTAAGATCTGATAGATTTGCTAAAAACTCGGCTTTTACGGCCTCAAACTCTTCAAAGGCGTGTTCGCTTCGGACGCTATTTAAGAGCAGCTCCTTTGCCATTTTTTGCGTCAACATCCTCTCTTTACCGGCTATATTGACGACTATACTATCGTTTTTGCTTTTTTGGTTTAGGTTTAAAGTCAGCAATATAAGAGCTATGGCTATTAAAGATAGGCTGAGGCCTATTATTTTTATCTGCGTGGTTATCTTATTCATAAAACTCTTTCAGGCTTTTCATATCAAGCACTTTTATGTTGGAATCTTGCTCTATTACACCTTTTCTGGCAAGCTTACCCAGTATCCTAGAGAGCGTCTCGGGCTGGATATTTAGCATGGCGGCGATATCCTGTTTTTTCATAGCATTAAAGCGCTCGATATCATTAGCTAGCATAAATGCTACTTTGCCGGTACCGTCAAGTATCATACCACTAAAAAATGCCCTCTGATAACGCTCTACGCTTGATAGCGCGCCGTGTAGGCAAATTAGCGGCAACTTCGGTATCTGTGCAAACAAAAGCGGAAGCGAATCGACTCTAATGCCGACCAATGCGCCTTTGCTTATGCCCTCTATCGTGGCAAACATTGTAGCTTCATATCCGCTTTTCGCGACCCTAATGTCGTTGATTGCCATTCCCGTCTCAAGGCTACATAGCGATACGTTATGCTCGCTCTTATCGGTTTTGTACGCCTTTAGTCTGCCCTCAGCGACAAAATACCAATACGGCGTATATTCTTCTTCAAAAAATAGTATTTCATTTTCTGAAAAGTTTTTTACGATACTTTGCGCCGTTATAAGCTCTAGCTCCCTAGGTTCAAGCCTTTTGAACTGTTCGAGATTTGAAATTAGCTTTTCAAGATCGGCCATTCGATTCGTATGTTCTCAGTATTTCTTCTAGTTTTTTTTCAAATGTTGATACTTGATATAAAGACTCGTCAAGCAGCCTTGAAAGAGCTAGCCTGTCAACCCATATATTAAGCTTCATTTTTCCCTCTTCAATCTCTTTGAGCGTGATATACGACTCTTCCAGTTCATTGCGCTTTGCCTTTGGTACCGCTTGTCTGAGTGACTTATACCCTACGTGCGTGCCGTCGGCGTCAAATAAAGAGGAGACCTGTGCATACACCCAATAATAACCGCCGTTTTTTGTTTTGTTTTTAACGTATCCGCTCCACATTCTACCGTTTTTTATAGTATCCCACAGATTTTCAAAAAGAGAGGAGGGCATATCGGGGTGTCTTAGTATGTTGTGCGGTTTGCCTATTAGTTCCGCTCCTGCGTAGCCGCTTATCGTCTGGAAAGTATCGTTTGCATATGTGATAATTCCCCGCAAATCGGTGTGTGAGACTATCGGACCTTCGCTTGGAACCTCTATTTCTATCGGCTTTGGCCCAAGCATCACTTATCCTTCAAATGTCCGCGGTAAACTATATCTTCCGCCGGCATATCCGAATTTAGGTTTTCAATAAGAGAGCTTGATACTTTGTCAAACTGCCCCTGTGTTGCGGCAAACTCGCTCTCGGAATAAGCATACACCATCTCCGCGCTTAGCACATGCGCCATGGCTTGTATTTTAGATAGTTTTTCACTCTCTTTTTCGGTACTCTCACCCTCTATGATTACTATTATTCTACCGTCCTCATCGTATTGATAGACTTCGCAGACACCGCTTTTTTCCAGAGAATCCAGTACGTCTTTTAAAAATTTAGGCGCACACTTTACCACTACGCTTGATATATTCATTTTATCCCCCAGATTAAGATTCTATTTTCGTCGGCACAGGCCGCAAACTCGTTTTCATTCAAAAAAACTATTCTATTTAGCGTCGATGAAAGCCCTTTGGCGACCGCTATTTTTGTTTTTGACGAGATATCGAATATCTCTATGTCATTTTGCTCTTTTGTGGCAACGGCGGCTTTTGTAGCCGATGGATTTAGGGCTGCGGCATATATCAAAAACTCACCGTCAAATTTTGCCTTGATAATCCCGCTATCGGTCATAACGGTTGCTTTTCTGTCTTGTCCCGCCGTGATTATGATTCCGGATTGGTAATCTATTTTGTAGATATTGTCGAGGTTGACGTTTTTGTACGCTTTTTTGATTTTGCCGCTTGGAATGTCGAGCAGATATACCGTTCCGGCTTCGCCTCCTATTGCCGCCGTCTTTTTGTCTTTAGATAGGGCTAAATCGCTAAATGGGGAAGTTCCGGCTTGCACTGAGTACAAGGTTTTGTTTTTGGCGGCATCAAACAATATAATCTGACTACTAACTAGACCTATTAATATCAGATTGTCCGATACAAAAGATATTTTTTTGATTATCGATGTTGTAGAAAATCCGCTTTTTACAAGAGCATTGCCTTGCGAGAGATACAAAAAGCCGTCTTCCGCTCCGACCGCCACTGCGCCGTTTGAGGCTATATCTAGCGTCATAGCTTTTTGTGCGCCCTTCGTGCCGCCAGGTGTTATCGCTTGCGGCAGAGTGTACAATTTCTTAGTTTTTTGGCTTATCTCGTAGATGTCGCCTTTTTCGCTAGATGCATATAGTTTGGAGTTTTTTACCACAAGGTCTAGCGCAGGCGAGTCTAGTTTGACGATTTTTTTGGGCTTCAAATCTGCGCCGAACGACAGGATAGCGATAGAGAGGAGGGCAAACAATAATTTCATGGTAAGTTCCTTTGGAGCGTTATCGCATTTGCAGGGCATACGCCGATGCAAAAACCGCATGCGGTACATTTTTCAGGGATTATGGAGGGGTAAAAAAGCCCGGAAAAATCTATCGCATTATCGAGGCACGGGTCAAAACAACTCTTACATATGGTGTTGTGCCATGCGAGACAGCCGCTAGGGTCTATCTCTATCAAGGCACTAATACCGCTACCGTTCGTCGGCGCAAATACGCCATCGGAACATGACGAAGCGCAATCTGCGCAAAATGTACATCCTCGTTTTGAAAAATCAAGTTTAGGCGGCTCTTTATCGCCTTTTTTGATTATTTCCTCGGGGCAAGACGCTACGCAGGTCGGATTTTCACAGACTACGCATATATCGGCTTTTGAAGCATCAAAGAAAGGAGCGAAAGGAAAAAAACGCTCCTCCTCTTTTTTCTGCTTGGCTAGACCGGTTAGGCGTCCGAAAAAATCCCTTCTGCTTGTCATCTTAGTATGATATACCTTCTTGTGTTAGGTCTTGTTGGCCTTTGTTGTCTATTACGACACCTTCTCTAATCGTATCTGCCAGATTGCTTTTGTATTCGCCGCCGGTTTTTTTCTTGAATGCACCTTTAAATCTATTCATAACCACAGGGTCAAGAACGGCTTGCGGGGCATGGCACTGTGTGCAGTTGTATCTGCCTTGGTATAACTCACCTTTGAGATCCGTATTTGTTCTTAGGTTTGTTAGATGCGTAGGCGGAACCGCTATCGCGCCAACGGCCTTTGCAGCTTCCGGCATATGGCATCCGATACATGCATTGCTATCTTTGGTTATTTCGCCGAATGCACTGATATCGTGCGGTATCATCGGCGGAGCATTGTCGTATGCTCTCGGTATTCTCTTGTTGTTTTCACCAGGGCCTTTGCCTTGATATGAAAACGCCTCCGTCTTGAGGGCGCTATCGGCCTCTACGCTTACTTTAGCAAGACCCAGTTTGTCGTCGCTGACCGTTGCGTCAGCTTTTGCGCCCATCAGCAATGCTGCAGCGCCTACGGCAATTAGAATCGAAAAAATAGCCGTACTTCTTTTCATGACTTACTCCTTGTTATCTTGTTTGAAGGCTCTAAAATTAAAATTTAAGGCATCGTCATTGCAAACTTCGACACATCTGCCGCAGTTTGTACACTCGGAGCCTGAAACGAAAGCGCTTTTTTTGCCTATCATGGAAAGAACCTGTCTCTCCGGACAGATATTTACGCATTTCATACAAAGCGTGCATTTTTGCTGGTCGTGCTTCACTCTAAAGATGCTGAATCTGCCGATTAGCGAATAAAAACCGCCGAGTGGACAGATATGACCGCAAAAGCCGTTTTTGAGAGCAAATAGGTCAAACAAGAAGACGCCCGTTATGACGGCCGCCCCAAAACCTATCCCAAAAACAAGCCCTCTGCTTAGTATTCCTATCGGACTAATAAGCTCGAAAGCTGCGACGCCAAGGCCAAATGAAAGCGGTATGCTAAGCCCCAAAATCCAATAACGGATATTTCTACTCATCCACACCTTCCGCTCCGCTTCGTCAAATCTAAGTATTCGTCTTAGATAGTTTGCGGCGTCCGTTACGATATTTACGGGACAAACGTATGAGCAAAAAGCCCTTCCGCCAAAAACCGCATAAAACAGAGTTATTATCCCTGCGCCTATTAGCGCATTGACTCCGACTATTGCTCCTGCTGCGCTCATCTGTAGCACAGCATAAGGATCCGATAGAGGAATGGCGCCAAGAAGCTTGGAGCTTCCCAGATTTCCTTCCAATATCTTGATGCCCCACCAATTCGCCGCACCGTATAATAAAATCATCGATAGCTGCACGGTTCGCCTTGCGATTAGAAACCTATGTTTGAAAAAATAATTCATCACAGGCCTCCACTATTTAGGTAGTCAACCGCTTTTTGCGAACTTTGCGGGGTTTTTATAGGTTGCTCTTTTTTGGTTTCTTTCTCGCCGAGTCTAGCTTCATCGCCTTCTTCCCAGCCTTTTATATAGTTTTTACCGGCTTTTCCTTTTGCGATTTCAATCGGCAATACTCTTATTGAAGCCTTTTCTGTTACGCATGCCTTTTCGCACAGTCCACACCCCGTGCAAATATCACCCGCAACCCTAGGCACCAAATAAGCGTGCTTACCGGTTCTATCGTTTCTGGTGTGCTCGATTACTATAGCGCTTCCAAGGAGAGGACATGCTCTGTAACAGGCATCACACTGTATCCCCCAAAAAGCTATGCACTGGTCGGAATCTATGACGGCCACACCCATTTTGGACATATTGATATCCAGTTTTTTGTTGTTTTCGACTACCCTGCTGACAAGAGAGCTATCAAGAGCCCCAGTCGGACAAGGCGGTACGCATGGAATATCTTTGCACATATAGCAAGGTATGTTTCTTGGAACAAAATAAGGCGTCCCAATTGCGACATTGTCTTCGGCGCGCGCCAGCTTAAGGGTACCAAACGGACAAGCTTCCACACATAGCCCGCATCTGATACATTTAGCCAGAAAGTCCTTTTCCGTTATCGCTCCCGGAGGCCTGAGCGCAAGCGGCGATGCTTTTGCATGCGTAGCATATGCACTCCAAGTTATCGCTCCCAGCGCTGCAAGTCCAACCCCTTGAAGGGTCTGGATGATAAATTTTCGCCTCTCGGTGAGAGGCACTTTTTCACTGCTCATTACCTACTCTTTATGCTTTATATACCTTGACGGCGCATTTTTTGTAGTCTGTTTGCTTGCTTATCGGGCAAGTCGCGTCTAGGCAGACTTTGTTGATATATACTTTTTCGTCGAACCAAGGCACATACACTAGATTTCTAGGAGGTCTATTTCTACCTCTCGTATCAACCCTTGCTTTTACCTTGCCTCTTCTGGACTCTACCCATACCAGTTCGCCGTCTTTTACACCTTTTTCTTTTGCGGTTTCAGGGTGCATATAGCATAGCGCTTCAGGTACGGCGCGGTAAAGCTCGGGAACCCTCATAGTCATTGTGCCTGAATGCCAGTGCTCAAGTACCCTTCCAGTACATAGCCATAGCGGATACTCTTTTGACGGTACTTCCGGCGGATCCATATATGGGTGTACGAATATTTTTGCTTTGTTGTGTAAATCAACTTTTGTTCCCGCAGTAGGACCTGCAAGGGTACCGTTTGGAATTACCTTGCCAAATTCGCCATAAAACGCAAACTCTCTGCCGGTTTTTTTCGCATACGGGTCATATTTGGAGTTAAATCTCCATTGTGTCTCTTTGCCGTCGACGACCGGCCATTTGAGACCCCTAACTCTATGGTATGTATCGAAATCGGCAAGGTCGTGTCCGTGTCCGAGGCCGAATTTTCTATAATCTTCCCAAATATACTTTTGTACGAAGAAGCCATTAGAGTTATAGCCGGGTTGACTTATGGAACGTTTGTAAT
>JAEMQC010000033.1 GCA_022758985.1 Campylobacteraceae bacterium | reverse complement strand
GATGAAAATTCTCGTAATAAAATTTCGACACATAGGCGATGGGCTGCTCTCCGCAGTGCTTGCCAAAAATCTCAAAGAGGCGTATCCGGCGCAAGGCTCGATTATCTGGCTAACGCTGAGTCAAAGGATATGCTGACGCTAAATCCACATATAGACGAAGCGCTCGTATACGATAGAAAGAGGGCGAAAGCGAGCGGATTTTTTGCGCGGCTAAAGTATGAGCTCTCTCTTTTTTGGGAAGTGAAAAAAAGAGGCTACGATATGGTCATAAATACGACCGAAGGGGAGCGTGGGGGATATATCGCATTGTTGTCCGGCGCAAAAATACGTGTCGGCGTGGCGGCAAAAAAAGGTATTTTTGCGAAGTTCTCGCCTTATACGCATTCGTTTCGATTGACTTTGATGCGTCATTTGGTGGAGTCAAACCTCGATGCGCTCAGGGCTTTTGGATTAGCGCCGACGCATAAAGATGTGCAGCTCTGTTTTTCGGATGAAGACGCTAGAAAAGTAGATGATATGCTGGGAGGTGTAGAGAAATTCGTGCATATACATCCATCTTCCAGATGGTTTTTCAAATGCCTCTCGCCTGCCCAAAACGCCGAGATTATAGATTTTGTGGAGTCGCTAGGAATAAAAGCCGTAATTACGGCGGCGCCTGATGGCAAAGAACTCAAAATGGTGGAGGAGATACTCTCACTTTGCAAAAGCGCCCCGCTAAACCTTGCGGGCAAGCTAACGCTAAAACAACTGGCGGCTTTGAGTAAAAGAGCAAGACTGTTTTTTGGAGCGGATACGGCGGCGATGCATATAGCTGCTAGTCAAAACACGCCGTGCATAGCAATATTTGGCCCATCCGGAGTGTTTAACTGGGGCGCATGGGATAATGACGCCAAAGAGTGTACGTATACGGCAAAAAACGGTGTTCAAAGAATGGGCAAGCATACGATGTTTCAAGTATCGTGGGAGTGTGCTCCGTGCGGCAGAGACGGGTGCGATGGAACCAAAAAAAGCAAATGCCTTCTTGAGTATCCTCTAAAAGAGGTAAAAGAGGAGATAAAAACGAAGCTACACGCCTCTAGCCTCGTTTAGAAAAAATCTCATCAAATAACCCGCTTTTTTGTATCTACTAAAAAGCGTTTCGATATTCTCCGTGTTGTCGGCAGAGAAGCGATATAGCATATTCTGACCCCATCCGGTATTTGCCGCCCCGCCTATACGAAATACGAAATCGTACTCCTTTTTGACCTCTCTGTGCGCTTCAACCGTAAATTTGCCGTAAGGGTATACGAAACATCTGGGCGTAACGGCGAGCTTCTCCTCGATAACTCTTTTGGACTCTTTTGCCTCAAAAGCGGCGTGTTCGGGCTCTAGTATAGGTGTGTGCGTCAGTCCGTGTGCGGCAATTTCTAGACCTTTGTAGCCAAGCGAGCTATTTAGTTCGTCCCATCCCAGATAAATACCGTCTTTATCGTCTTCTATCAACTTCGCAGATACGGCGAGCAGCGCCTTTAGTCCAAACTCTTTTAGAAGTGGCAGAGCATTTTCGTTGAAGTCTTTATAGCCGTCGTCAAACGTAATGCAGACATTCGGCTTGTTCTCAGAGAGTTTGTCTAGAGGCAGCACCGAGTTGAAGTTTTCCGCATAATATTCAAAATGTCTTTTTAGCGTCTCTCTTGAGTTGCCTCGTTTTCGCTCGCTGGCGTAGTGATACATCGGGATGTATAGCATTATCTTTTGTTTGCCTCGTATAGTTTTATGTACTTCCAAAACGCCGTCTGCGCATTGTAGTAGCTGATAATAAACCCTTCATACCCCTGCGCAAAGCCTCGTTTTAGGACATAGCTTTTGAAAAAGCCAAACCAGCCGTGTATGAGAGCCTTGCAGACAGAAGAGCTTTTTTTGCCTCTGTTTTGCTCGGCAAAAAGCGTACTGTAGTTTTGCATCTTACGGAGAAAATCCTCTACGGTGTCGTAAGAGTAATGGGTAATATATCCGTTTAACCTCTTTGTCTTGACGTTTTGGCCGACTACCTTTTCGTGCACGAAACTATCACTAAAGCGCGCCTTTTTTTTATTGTATAGCCTCGGATGCGCGTCCGGATACCATCCGCAGCTTTTTATCCATTTGCCGTTGAAGTAGTTTCTAAAGGGCAGCTCATATATCGTGTTTTCATCTAGCTTCATAGAAAATATCTCAGCCTCTGCCTCATAGCTTAAAACTTCGTCCGAATCTATCGAGAGTATCCAGTCGTTGTGTGCTAACTCTTCCATTTTTCGGTGCGCTTTACCGAATCCTTCGAAACTATCAAGCGTGTATATCTTGACGTTTGAAAATTTTGAGGCTATCTCGGCCGTGCCATCAGTAGAACCGTTGTCTAGCAGCACTACCTCGTCGAAGTTTTTGAGAGCCGAGAGAACTTCTTCGATATGTTTTTGGGCGTTTTTGGCTAAAATCGTCGCAGTAATCATCCGTAAAGTGTATTTAAAAGGATATAAAGAGTTGATAAAAGTGCTTGAGGTAGAAGCTTCAAAAGGGTGGGGCGGACAAGAAAAAAGAACGGTCAGATTGGCAAACCATATGCCGAGTGACAAGGTAAAGACCTATTTCGCCGTAAATCCGGATAGCAGACTTATGAGGGACGCCTCGGAACTCGATATCGAATGCCTACCGGTGCGCACGAGGGCTAGCTACGATATACCGGCCGTGTTGACGCTGGTAAAATATATAAACGAACTCGGCATAGATATAGTATCTACCCATTCTGGTAGAGATGGCTGGCTTGGCGGTATGGCGGCAAAGCTGGCAGGTGTGAAGTGTGTAAGAGTTCGTCACCTCCAAACCCCTTTTGCAAGCCCGTTTAGCTACAAATATCTGACGGACGAAGTAACCGCCATAAGCGTCGGGGTGCGTGAATACATAGCTTCCCGTGGCGTAAATATGGATAAAATCAGACTAATTTATACCGGTATCGATACAAAGCATTTTCAAAAACAAGCCAGCACGCTAAGAGAAGAGTTTGGCATCGGCAAAGATACCTTTCTCATCGGCATAGTGGCGATACTTAGAGGGGCAAAAAGGCACAAAGACCTGATAGATGCGGTGAAAAAACTCTCGTCAAAATATGATGTGAAGCTAGTCATTGCCGGAGAGGGGCCACAGTGGGAAAACCTCCAAAATAAGATAAAAGAAGCCAAAATGACGGATAGGGTCATAATGACCGGGTTTAGAAAAGATACGGTTAATATCCTAAGCGCACTTGATCTCTTTGTGCTCCCTTCAAATATGGAGGCTCTAGGTACTGCCTTGCTAGAGGCGCAGGCTTGTGGCGTACCGGTAGTCGGCTCAAGGGTTGGCGGTATTCCGGAGGCGCTGGAAGAAAATGGAAGCGGTCTTTTGTTTGAATGTGAAAATGTAGATGATTTGGCGGATAAAATAGAGAGATTTATTGTTGACAAGGAGTTTCACTCAAGAGCTAGCAAGAGGGCTAGGGAGTTTGTCGTAGAGAAATTCTCGGTCGAAAAAATGGTCGCCGATACCATAAAACAGTATGAGGAAATACTAGCAAAATGAAAAAAGCGCTCAGCGTCCCGGTGCTAATGTATCACCATGTGAGCAGCCACAAGGGTGCGCTGGTGACGATAACACCCGAAAACTTTGAAAGCCATGCGAAATTCCTCTCAGATAACGGCTATAAAACGCTAAGTCTGGATGAGTTTTTGGCATTCAAAAAGGGTGAGCTGGAACTACCGAAAAAAAGCGCGCTTATTACATTCGACGACGGCTGGATAGATAACTATCTGGTGGCGTACCGGATACTCAAAAAATACTCTCTCAAAGCTGCGATTTTTGTCGTCACGGATTGGGTGGAAAGAGCCAGTGAGGACAAAAGGGCAAGTGACGAGATATATATCCCAAATCACCGAGAGGGCAAAAAGCTAGCCTACGAAGAGCCTGCGTCGGCCGTCGTGAATTGGGATGATTTGGAAAAAATGCGAGATGTTTTTGACTTTGCATCCCACTCAAACGCTCACGACAACGAAGAGCTTGGAATGGATGAGTGGCGGGACGATTTGGCGCTCTCAAAATCGCATATCAAAGCGCACGGCGGAAACACAAAACACCTCTGCTGGCCTAGGGGCAACTATACGCCTGAACTTATAGATTTGGCTCGTAGCCTTGGATTTGAGGCTCTTTATACGACAAAAAGAGGGGTCAATCTGGCAGATAACGACACGAGCGAAATCAAGCGAATATCAGTCAAAGATAAAGACGCAAAGTGGCTAAAAGGAGCGCTTAGGCTCTACTCTTCACCGATACTTGGGGGGCTATATGCTAGATTTAAACGGTAAAAAAATATTGCTTGTGCGAAACGACAACATAGGCGACGCCGTGCTCTCAACTCCAGTTTTGCAGGCGATAAAAGAGCAGTTTCCGACTTGTTTTATCGGAGTGCTTTGCGCTGGATACTCCAAAGAGGCGTTTATCGATAACCCTTACATAGACAGGCTCTTTGTATATGAAAAAGCAAAGCATCACAGCGGACTACCCGCCAAACTATCGGCATGGGCAGGACATCTCAAGACGATGCTTGCGATAAGGGGTGAGAAGTTTGATTATGCGGTGGGACTCAGAAGTTCGTTTAGTCGCTCAAATGCGGCTCTCGTCAGATGGAGTGCGGCTGTGACAAAAGTGGTGCGTCTGCCGCAAAAAACAAAGGATATGGCGCCGTTTGACGCCTTTATCGACGAGAGTCCAGCGGGTAAACATGAAGTGCAAAATGCGTTTGATTGCCTGAAATTGTTTGGTGTAGAGGACAAAAATTACCGTCCGTATGTGAATATCCCGCAAAACGCCTATGATACCGTGCTCCAAAGGCTGCAAACCGCCGGATTTGCGAGTGGCAAATATGTGGTATTTCACATCTCATCAAGACTGCCTGTGAATAGATGGAAAATTGATAAGTTTTTGAGATTAGCTTCGCTGATTTCGGTAGAGCTCGGCTTAAAAGTAGCCGTAACGGCCGCCCCAAAAAGCGACGAGGAAGAAGTAGCAAAAAAGCTTTTTTGCGCCGAAAACATAAAGTATTTCAAGACTGCATCTTTGGCAGAGCTTGGGGTGCTTGCCAAAAACTCGGCTTGTTTTGTTACCCTTGACGGAGGAGCCATGCATTACGGAAGCGTATTTTCGCCGTCCGTCGTAGCGATATTCGGCAAAACAAATGTCGACACATGGAAGCCGTATCATCCAAAAGCGGTAGTTTTGACGACCGAGTCCAAAGTTGCTGACGATATATCGCCGGAGCGTGTATTCGAAGTCGTTAAGGATATGATTTGAAATTTATCTACAAGGCGTTGATGGACTTAGCTTTGTGGGTGTATATAAGATTGAACGGTGCGCCGCTCAAAAAAAGCCTTGAGGAGCTAAGAGATACGCCAAAAACCTCAATACTTGTCTTTTCAAACACCGCACTCGGCGACACGCTACTCTCAACCCCTGCAATCAAAAGTCTGAGAGACTCGTTTCCAGAGGCTAGAATCACGCTATTTGTACACAAAAACATCTACCCTCTTCTTGAGGGAGCCGAATATATAGATAACTTCATCGTCTATCACGGCGGATACAAAAAGTTTTTTAGCACCGTTATGCAGCTTAGGCACACAAAAGCGGATATCGCCCTTTTGCTTCACTCAAATGGCCCGCAAGATATACCGATGGCAATAATGAGCGGTGCAAAGACAATACTCAAAACGCCGACGAAAAGTAGCTACAAACACCATCTTAGCTATGAGTTTGCCAAAAAAGAGCAGCACACCATTGAGGACAGACTAGACCTTGTGCGCGCCATCGGCGGCGATAAGCTGACGACTAGAATGTTGCTGCCGCAGAGATATTATGAACACAAAAAACGAGAGATATTGCCGGAAGGCGCCCTTGTCGTCGGATTTCAGCCTGGGGCGGCAAATATCTACAAGATGTGGCCGGTAGAAAACTTCAAAAAACTGGCAAAGATGATTTTGGCGGAGTATCCAAACACCATCATAGCCGTAACTGGCAGCAAAAAAGAGCATAGATTGGGCGAGGCGATAAGAGAAGCGGACAGCGAGCGAATAATAAATTTTTGCGGTAAATTTGGTATTGAGAATTTACCAAAACTCATAAGCGAGATGGACGTATTGGTAACGAATGATACGGGCACTATGCATGTGGCTATTGCGCTTGGTGTGCCGACGGTGGAGTTGTTTAGCGGCTCGGAAAGCAAAGAAACGGGCGCATATCAGGATTTGGATAGACATATTGTTGTTCAAAAAGACGGTTCATATATCAGGGATGGTGGCGCAAAAAAATATAGAAGTGCGGAGGCAATGAAGCTAATTGTGCCTGCTGACGTGTTTATTTATTTGCGAACCAGGTTATAGCTTAATCCAGCTTTCCTCGTAAAGATCTCTTATACTATGATTTTTTAGATTTGGACCGAACCACTTTGATGGGCAAATAACAATTTTACTTTCATTTTGATTTAACCATGCACCCCACCAGCTGAATGTACTATTTGCAATTATATTATGTTTGCATTGCGACATAAGATACATATCGATATGTCCGGCTAGCTCACTATTTTGATCTACATATTTAAAAGTATTAGAATGACCAAAATTATTTTTGCACCAATTAATATCATTTGAAAAAATAAAAAATACTGCGTCCGGATATTTATTCTTTATATATTCAATAGCTTTCTCATAGTAATCTATGCCTAGTTGTGCAAAGTCATTTTTATATTTTTCGCTTATATAATCTCCTCTTCTTATGTGTATTGATACAGAATTTGTTTTAGCAATTTTTTCTAATATATTTAAGTTCTTATCATCAATTTTACTTTTTAGAGTATAGATTTTGTATAGTTCATTTCTTATGTTGCAAAAATATTTGGGAGACTGCCATGCTCCATATATATAGGCATTTCCATTAAAATGTAAATTATATTCATTGTATGTATGGGATCTTTCTGGTATTCTACAGTTACGTTGTGTTAGATATTTCATATATTTGAACGGTGATGATAAAAAATTGGCAAATGTATTTCGTCCTAGCTTTACGACATCTTCAAATTTTTTTATTTCACTCTCGCTGGCTATTTTTGCCGTTATATTAAAATTTGACAGCATGAAACCTCTTGGTGAGTTTGAACAGCTGCGTATATCTAACAATAAGTCTGCGTTGTGTATTTTTGCCAGGTTGGCTCCGAATGCATATTGAAACATTTGGTTTCCGAGTCCTCCAAATATTTTTGTTACTATTATTTTTTGCATTTTTATTCTTTGAATTTAGATGTTGATTTAGTATACCAAATTATATTTTTTTGGAATAAAATTGAAGATATCCATAATTTATCCCGAAACTCTACCCTCCGATAAAGCAAGGACGGTAACCGTCGTAAAAACTGCCGCAACGCTAGGCAATATATCAAATGTGACCGTCATATGTGAAAAAAGCAATTCAAATATTGATACGGTGTGTAGCTATTATGGAGTGCCACAAAACTTCTCGCTGGCCCACATTTCAAAAAAACTACTTTTTAAAAGCAATAAAATATTCAATTTCTTTCTTATTTCGCATT
>JAEMQC010000012.1 GCA_022758985.1 Campylobacteraceae bacterium | reverse complement strand
AGATTTAATAGATGCATCAGATAGTAAGTTTTTAAATGGCAACACTCTACAGCAAGCCAGCTTAGCCTATGAAACCGTTGATATTTGAGATTATAGCATATCGACTATGCGCAAATTAGTTTGCATATCAAAACTCCACTTCATAAGCCACACCCACCCTTGCGTCCGTTCTGACTTCGGGTTTGATGATTTTTATGTTGATTTTAAGGATTTGCGGGTTTTTGGATTTTAGTGTGTTGCAGACGCTGATCGCCGCATCTTCTAAGAGTCTAAATTTTTTTATGACAAACTCTTTTTTTATCTCTTTGCATATTTTCATATAGTCCAAAAATCCGCTATTGCCGTGTTCATAATCTATTAGGGCGGTTATTTCTATCGGTTGAGTTTTTGTTCGCTCCTCTTTTAGGATGCCGACTATACACTCAAATGAAAAATCTTCGATAACAAGCGTCATCATACTACCTTTTTCTCCTCTCCGTTTACGAGTCTGATGATATTTGGGATGTGTTTGTAGACCACAAGTATGGCGATGATGACCACGGGTGACATGCTGCCTGCGTCAAATACCACCGGAATAGGCAGATAAAAAGAGGCAAGCAGTCCGACAAGACCTATGAGTGATGAGAGTGATGAGATTTTGAGTAGTTTTGCCGCCACAAACCAGCAGGCTAGGGCCACAAGGGAGTTGAGCGGAGCTAGAAAAAGAAGAGCGCCAAACGCCGTAGCAACACCTTTGCCCCCCTCGAAGCCTAGATATGGGCTAAAGCAGTGACCAAGTACCGCAAGTACTCCCATTCCCCAAAGCGCCGATACGTCAAGCTTGAATATAAAAGCGGCGACGGCAAGCGGTATGAGCGCTTTGAGGGCGTCCGCCGCAAGAGTCATCGCCCCTAGTTTTTTGGCTAGAGCCGGATCTTTTTCTTTTACGACTCTAAGCACGTTCGTAGCGCCTATGCTCTTGCTGCCAGCCTCTCTTACGTCGACTCCGGCAAATTGTTTGGCAAATACAACACCAAATGGAATAGCTCCTATGAGGTATGCGGCGAGATAAAAGATAACGTTTATATTGTTGAGGGTTTCCATTAATCCATCCATTTTTTCATTTGGTAACTTTAGTTTTGAAGAGGCAAGGGTAACACCATTTTTGTTACAACATCTTTAAGCAAGGGGTAAATACAATCCGTTTTTAAGTTAGAAAAAACGTGGAAGATATGGATAAAAAAGCAGAAATTTTAAAACTAAAAGAAGAGCTCGGCGCACTTTTGGCGGCTCACTATTATCAAAGAGACGAAGTGTTTGAGATAGCCGATATTACCGGCGATAGCCTGGAACTTGCCAGAAAGTGCAGGGATTCGGATAAAAAGATAGTCCTGTTTTGCGGGGTCGGCTTTATGGGGCAGAGCGTCAAGATACTAAGCCCTGAAAAAAGCGTATATATGCCAAAAATAGCGTGTTGTTCTATGGCCAGGATGATAGATAGTCACTATTTTGACGATGCCGTAGCGAAGATGGAGGCCGCCGGTATTAAAAAAGAAGACATCTTTCCTCTGACGTATATCAACTCAAACGCCGACGTAAAAGCAAAAGTAGCCGAGATGGGCGGCGTAGTGTGTACGAGCTCTAGCGCCGATACCATCATCAAATATGCAATGAAAAGCGGCAAAAAAATACTTTTTGTGCCGGATAGATGCCTTGGAGTAAACACCGCCAATAAAATGGGGCTAAAATCATGCGTTATAGGAGACGGGAAAAACATGAAGGAGTGCGACGTTATCTGCTATGACGGTTTTTGCTCTATTCATCAACTTTTCTCTGTAGATGATATAGAGTTTTATAGGGCAAAATATCCAGGCATTTTGATAGCCGTACATCCAGAATGCGACCCTTCCGTTGTGGCAAAAGCTGATTTTGTAGGTTCTACTTCGCAAATTCTCAAATACGTAAAAGAGCTAGACCCTGAGCAAAAAGTAGCGGTTGGGACGGAGTTTAATCTCGTAAATAGGCTAAGAGATAAAAACACCTACGTTCTGTCATCCACAAAGCCGGAGTGTCCGACGATGAATGAGACGACGCTGGATGATGTTCTGGAGCTTTTGAAGGCCATAAAAAACGGCGAAGCGTACAATGAAATAACGCTTGATGAAGATACTAGATTAAAGGCGAAAGCAAGCCTTGACAAGATGCTGGAAATAACTAAGTGAATAAATATGAATTCGTAAAAAATGCCCTTTACGAGGATATCGGCAGGGGTGATTTGTTTGAGAGGACTATCATAAGGGCTGAATACAAGGCAAACGTAATCTCAAAAGACGACGGAGTGTTTGCCGGAAAAGAGTACGCCGAAGTTTTACTCTCTATGTTTGAGCTTAAAGCCCAGTTTTTGGCGGATGACGGCGAGAGAATAGCAAAAGGGCAAAAACTCATCTCAATCAGCGGATACAATACCGATATACTAAAATTAGAGCGGACGCTTTTAAATATGCTGCAGCATGCGAGCGGAATAGCGACAAAGGCAAGCGGTTTTGCTGCGCTTGGTGAGGAGTATGGAGTGGCCGTGCTTGACACCAGAAAGACGAGACCCGGTCTTAGGGTGTTCGAAAAAGACGCTGCGAGAGCGGGCGGCGTTACAAATCATCGGTTTGGGCTCGATGATGCGCTAATGATAAAGGATACACACCTAAAAGCGATAGACGATTTGGCGATCTATATCAAAGAGGCCAGAAAAAAGATACCTTTTACGACCAAAATAGAGGTTGAGTGCGAAAGCGTGGAAGCCGCAAAGGAGGCTATCTGTCTTGGAGCTGACATAGTTATGTGCGATAATATGTCGCCTGCCGAAGTAGCCGAGGTTTGCGATTTTAGAGTTAAAAGCGGTAAAAACGTCTTATTGGAGTGCAGCGGCAATATAGACGAAAAAAGTTTTGCCGATTTTGCTAAAACCGGAGTAGATGCAATAAGCATAGGCGCCTTAATACATCAGGCGACATGGCTTGATTTTTCGATGAAAGGAGAAAGCTGATGAAACTCTTATTTGTTAGACATGCTTTGGCTTTAAGCAGGGTAAGTTGGCTCAGGGATGATATGGAGAGGCCGCTGAGCGACAAAGGCATTATAAACGCCAAAAAGTTTTTTAAAGAGCTATCTAAAATATACGATACGCCGGATGTTATCTTTTGCTCGGACGCCGTTAGGGCCAAAGAGACGGCGCATATATTTGCCAAAAGCTTTAAAGGCAGCAGATTGCTACAAACTTCGCTTTTAAATCCAGGCGCATCGTTTGATGATTTTAAAAAACTATTTGATGAGCAACATTATGAATCTGTCGCAATAGTAGGACACGAGCCTGATTTGTCTCAAATTATCGGCGAAATAGTGGCTCCGGGCGCGCATTTTTCGCTCGAGTTTAAAAAATCTGGCGTCGTTGAAGTCGAAATGGACGAAGAGTTTAGGGGTGTTTTAAAAGCGGTAATCCCTCCGAAGTTATTTAGTTAGAGAAGTAGTCGTTGGCAGAAGAAGCTGAAAAGACGGAAGAACCAACTGCCAAGCGTATAGAAGACGCTAGAAAAGATGGCAATGTTCCAAAAAGTATGGATGTTGTTGCGTGGGTAAGTATGCTTGTGGCGATTCCGACTATTATCTTTCTTTTTGGTTTTGCCGCCGAAAACGTCCAAAAGCTGTATGTCTACTATATGTCTCTTTTTGGAAGGTCTTTGACAAGGGAGATGGCGCTTGAAATAGCCATAGTAACAATGAAATATGTCGGTTTGGCTGTTTTGCCTATTATTTTGCCTATTATGTTGGCAGGAATTATAGGCAATGTAGCCCAGTTTGGATTTAATATAACTTCAAAACCGTTGATTCCCGATATAAACAAAATAAACCCGATAAGCGGACTAAAAAACCTAATATCGATGCAAAAGATCGTAGAGGGGCTCAAGATGACCCTGAAGAGCCTGACGGCGTTTGGCATAGGATATTACTATTTTCTGGGATATATAAAAGAGCTCCCGACGGTCTCTTTGTTTAGCCTCGGCGATCAGATAGCCTGGCTTGTGCAAAAAGCGATACAAATAGCCCTTATTATGCTCGGCGTGTTTTTCGTTTTTGCGGCGATAGATCTTTTTTGGACGAGATACCAGTATTTTAAGAATCTAAGGATGTCTAAGCAGGAGGTAAAAGACGAGTTTAAAAATATGGAAGGAAATCCGGAGATAAAAAGCAAAATCCGCTCACTCCAGTTTCAAATGTTTAAAAAGCGTATGATGTCCGCCGTTCCAAGCGCTAGCGTAGTCGTAACAAACCCTACTCACTACGCCGTCGCGCTAAAATACAAACCGGAAGAGGATAGGGCTCCAAAAGTTGTTGCGAGCGGCGTCGACAACCTGGCGCTAAAAATAAAAGAGATAGCGCTTGAGCATAATATCCCGATAGTCGAAAATCCTCCGTTAGCAAGAGAGCTCTATGCAAAAGTAAAACCGGAAGAACATATACCGGATACGCTCTATCAAGCGGTTGCGGAAGTGCTCGTGTATGTTATGAAACTAAACTCCAAAAAAGGCCTCTCGTAAGTAGCTTTTCAGTAAAATCGTCGTTAAAATTACGAGGTTCTGGTAGTTGCAAGAAGCCTTTAATCTGATAAACAACTCTTCGCATATAGTTTTTGCCTCCCACGTCAATCCTGATGCGGATACGCTTGGCTCTGCGCTTGGCTTGATGCACGCTTTTAAGACAATGGGTAAAAAACTAACACTCTACAATCAGGGCGAACTTCCAAAAACGCTCGATTTTATGCCAGGTTTTGAACTTATAACGGATGTTTTTCCAAAAGATGCGGATCTTGTCGTAGCGCTTGACTGCGGCGACATTAAAAGGCTTGGGCTTGGTGCGGGAGCGTATAAAATAGTCAATATCGACCATCACGCCTCAAATCCGCTTTACGGTGACGAAAATATAGTTATGCCAAAGGCGGCCAGCACAGCTAGCGTAGTAGTTGATTTTTTGAGATATTGCCAAATAAGACCTAGCGCCGAGTCTGCGACATGCCTTTATGCTGCTTTGGCCAGCGATACAGGTTTTTTTAAATACGAATCAACTAACGAGAAAGCTTTTTTGGACGCCGCCTATTTGTGTGAATGCGGTGCAAAGGCAGCCGATGTGGCAAGATTGATGACCCAAAGAGAGTCTCTCTCAAAAATAAAGCTACTCTCCAAAATCCTTGCCACGCTTGAGCTTGCGGCGGGCGGTAAAATGGCCTATGTATACATGACGAAGCAGATGTTGGATGAGACCGGTGCAAAACAAGACGAAGCGGACGGTGCCGTAGAGATGGCAAGAAGCATAGATGGCGTAGAGGTTGGTCTATTTTTGAGAGAGCTTGACGGTGGACATATACGAGGCTCTCTTAGAAGTAAGAGCTATATCGACGTAAACAGTTTGGCTGCGCTATTTGGCGGAGGCGGACATGTGCGTGCGGCCGGATTTACGATAAAAAACGAACTTTTGTTTGCCGATGCGGCGAAGAAGATTGCGGATACCATAGAGACTCATATTTTAAAGGGATAAGTGAATGAGAAGACGACAGAGTGAGCTTGTTTGGATGGGCTCTATTTTTGCGGCGATAGTCGGTATTATTTTATTTGTGCTGTTTTCACCGTATTTTGAGAGAGAGGCTCCTACTACCGACCTTAAGGGACCTATATATTGGAACTTTAAAACCCCTTTGAAGCTTAAGATCTCTGACAACCGTGCGCTCGGAAAGTATAAAGTAGAGGTCGAAGAGAAGGGCAGGAAGACTATTTTGGCGGAGGGTGTCGCCGCCGATGGGCAAAAGGAGCTAAATCTTACGCTTACTTATCCGAAAAACGCTTTCTTGCCGACTAGCTCGGATGCTAGAATAACCGTAGAGGCGACAGATAGGAGCCTGTGGAGGTTTTTTAGTCCAAACAGGCTGGAGGCAAAAGTACAGGTAGTCTGCGATATTACTCCGCCTACAGCGTCTGTTATTTCGAGCTCTTATGGCATAGCAAAAGGCGGAAGCGCTGCCGTGGTATTTGAAGCAAGAGACGAAAATCTTAAAAGCGCAGTCATAAGAACTGCTGCAGGTAGGATTTTTAAGGCGCAGCCGTTTGTAAAAAAAGGATTTTATATAGCTCTCATAGCCTGGGAGCTAAAAGACGATAACTTCGCAGCCTCGGTCGTGGCTACCGATTTAGCCGGAAACGAAACAGTAGTGCCGATAGGGTTTTTCCAAAAAAGAGTAGTTTACAAAGATACGAAACTTCTGCTAAAGGACGATTTTCTAAATCAAAAGATAGTAGAGCTTTCATCGTCTATGCAGGCTACCCCAAAAACTACGCCGCTCGATAGGTTCTTGTTTGTAAACAATACGCTAAGAGCCGAGAATGAGAAGCTTATCGCAAAAGTAACGACTAGAATCGGAGACAATATGGTCGATGGGTTTTTTACCCAGCCGTTTTTGCCTATTGCCAACGCATCCGTCGTCGGAAGCTTTGGCGACCATAGAAGCTACTATATGGGCAATGACGTTATAAGCGAGTCGTATCACAAGGGGGTGGATTTTGCTAGCGTTAAAGAGGCTACGATATATGCGCCAAATAACGGCGTCGTGATATTTAACGGAGCCAACGGTATATACGGAAACATGTTAATTCTCTATCACGGGCTTGGACTGTTTACGCTCTATGCCCATTGCAGCTCTTTTCTTGTAAAAGAGGGAGATTTGGTCAACAAAAATCAGCCTATAGCAAAAACGGGCATGAGTGGTCTAGCGTTTGGGGATCACTTGCATTACGGCGTTTTAATACAGGGGGTTGAGGTGCGTCCTCTTGAGTGGCTTGACGCCAACTGGATAAAACTCAATATTACAAAGGTCATAGACGAGGCCAAAACTCAGATTGCGAGCAGAAAATAAAATGAAAGTAAAACAAAAAAGCATTAGAGTTTTTGAAATAGAGTGCGAAGATATTTTGGAATTTGAGGCGTATCTAAATAAAAACGGAGTGCTTCTAAACGGCTTTTTACTGCTTTTAAAGGGGGACACAAAGGGCGCTTTTGCCAAGGAGTGCAAAAAAAGAGGTCTTTGTTATGCCAAACTGGGAGAGTGTGACGAGGGTGCGCTGTTGGTAAAAAAAGAGGTTCCTCAATCTTTGGTGGTATCAGAGCCGGTAAAAGAAGAGCAGCCGATAAAAGCACAGGAGATACCGACAGAAGCTAAGCAGGAAGAGCAGACGGTATCTGTCAAAAAAACAGCGCCAAAACAGCAGGCGTCTTTGCCGATAGAGTCAAAGATAGAAATCAAATCGGAGCCGTCAAGGTCTGTAGAACAAAAAGCCGACTCCCCAAAAACGATAGTAATAACAAAAAACCTCAGGAGCGGAGAGGCGATAGAGACCGATTCTGACGTTACGGTGGTTGGGAGAATAAACAGCGGCGCAAAGGTAAAAACAAGCGCAAACGCAACGATACTTGAAGTTGTAGACGGGGACGTGGAAGTATGGGGCGATTATCTGATGATTAGGACGATAGGCAAAGGAACCGTGACTTTTCGTGGAGAGCAGATAAAAAAAGAGTCCTTAAACGGAAAAATGAAGCTTGTTACGTTTGATGGTAAGCTCTCTATGAAGGATATATAGTGAAACAAACCACGATCGCAAAACAAGTCGAGCTTTCCGGAATAGGGCTGCATAAGGCTGTTGTAGTAAGACTGAGGTTGGAGCCGCTTGATGCAGGGAGCGGGATAGTTTTTTATCGTGAGGATCAAGCCAAAACGATATAGCTCAAACCCGAAAATGTTGTAGACACCAAGATGGCGACCGTTAT
>JAEMQC010000062.1 GCA_022758985.1 Campylobacteraceae bacterium | reverse complement strand
CTTAGTTTTTCTTTAAAATGTTTTACCGCTTATTTTATAAAACTTTTTGTTATCAACCCTATTATTTAATATCCTTCGAACATACCCCTTATATCCCCGCCATTAATGGTGGGGGTTTGTGGGGTGCGGGCTAAAAAGGCTTGACTATGACGAAAATCACGATGCCTATCATAAGCAGGGTCGGGATTTCGTTGTAGGCACGGAAAAACTTGCCGCTTTTTGTGCTTTTGTCTTCGGCTAGAAGCCTAAGATGTCTTCGACAGTCGTAGTGGTAGGCTATCATCAGCGCCGCCAATGTCAGTTTGGCGTGTAGCCAGCCGCCGCTATGAAACATCGCAGGATTGAGATATATCATTATAAGCCCGGAAGCTGCAGAGGCTATCATTGCCGGATGCCCGATGTAGTAAAAAAGCTTGTGTTCTTGGATTTTTGCAACACTCACAAACCCCTCATTTTCCTTGTTTTCAGCGTGATAAACAAACAGTCTCGGCAGATAAAAAAGCATTGCAATCCACGACAATACCGACATCACATGAAAAGCTTTTATCCATAGGTAGTATTCCATTTTATTTCCTTGTTTATATTCTCTTTCGCTAAGCGGGTAGCTTTATGGGGTTGCAAGGGACATTTATGCCCCTGTCGCATAGATGGGCTTTGCCGATCTATGCGTATATTAAATATTAAAGTACTGGGCGTCGCTGTGATGGACGATAATTGCCGACGTGGAAGCCTCCGGGACTATCTGACAAGTCTCCGAGAGCGTCACGCCGTACTCCTCAGGACGTAGAAGCTCAAAAAGCGCTCTATTCATCTCAAGGTCTGGACAAGACGGATAGCCAAACGAGTATCTGCACCCGTGGTAGCCTGTCATTTTGACCTCATTTATATCGGCGCTCTCGTTTCTTAATATGCCAAGTTCGATGCGCACTCTTTTGTGCACCATCTCCGCCATCGCCTCCGCAAGCTCTACAGCCAGACCGTGCACTAGGTAGTACTCATGGTATTTTCCTGCGTCAAACAATTCTTTTTCATATTTTGCGAGTTTGTCGCCGACACTTACTATGCTCATAGCTAGTACGTCGTGTCTGTCGCTTCTGAAATAATCCGGTATGGAGCGGCGTGGTGTTTTGTGCGCCCTTGGAAAAGATAAGACTTTGTTTGCCCTGCATCTAACGGCATGCAGATCTTCACAGTTTGCATCCTCGTCTTTTACCCATCCTTCATTTTCGCCGAAAATGAGCAGCTCTTCACCCTCTGCCCTCACCGGATAATATCCGTATATAGCCACAGGCGCAAAAAGAGAGTCCAAAAACTCTTTTTTTAATCTCTCATATGCAGGCTTGACAACCTCTTCTAGCTGTTTTTCATATTCGTTTTTTTCCATCCCTTTGGACTTGTAGCCCCAGCGCTCTTTAAATAGCATACGGTGGTTTATCCACTCAAAGGCGAGAAGCTTGTCGGCTTCCGTAAATTCCCATACATGCCTACCCCAAAACGGTGGTGTCGGTACGGCTTCGTCTTGCGGCTTGATAATTTCGCCGATTTGCGCCTCTTTTGCTGCTGCTTTTGCCTCAGCTCTTGCCGCCGATGGCTCTTCTAGCGTTATCTCCTCGCCTCTTTCTATCTGCGTCAGGGTCGTGATTGCATCAAATGCGTCGCGAGAATATATGACCGGGCCGTCATACACAGGGCGGCAATATTCGCTTACAAACTCTAGATTTAGTGCGGCGCCCCCGAGAATCACGGGTACGGTTATGCCTCTTCTCTTTAGCTCTTCAAGATTTTCTTTCATCACTTGCGTCGATTTGACGAGTAGCCCGCTCATTCCGAGCGCTACGCCATCTAGTGAACCGTTTGTCGCCTCAAATTCACGCAGTTTTTCGATGAATAGCTCTATGTCGGCTTTTATCCCTATGTTTATGACCTTAAAGCCGTTGTTTGTGAGTATGATGTCGACTAGGTTTTTGCCTACATCATGCACGTCGCCTTTTACCGTACCCAAAATTAGCGTAGTTTGGCTCGATTTTTCGGTTTTTGGCAGATAAGGAGCCAGGAAATCTACAGCGGCCTTCATCGTCTCTGCGGCTTGAAGTACGAAAGGTAGCTGCATTCGCCCATCCCCAAATAGCTCGCCGACCTCTTTCATAGCCCCGATGAGAAGTTCGTTTACGATATTTTCGGCGGCTATTTCCTCTTTTGCGCTTGGAAGCAGTCCAAGCAGACGCTCTTTATCTCCGGCTATTAGAAGTTTTTTGATTTTTGTGGCTGTGTCTAGCCCCTCCAAATCATCTTTTACCCTTGCACCCTCACCGCTTTGCGCCGCAAAATAGTTGATGAAAGCCCCTAACGGGTCGTATCCGCCGTCTCTTTTATTAAAGAGCAAATCTTCGCAAAGCTTGATCTCTTCATCCGAGATGGAGTGGTAGGCAAGGGTGTTTTTGACGTTTACTATCGCAGTGCTTAGCCCCGCTTTTACCGCATGATGCAAAAATACGGAGTTTAACACCTCTCTGGAGTGTTTGGATAGGCCAAACGAGATGTTTGAGACGCCAAGCGTAAATCCGGCCTCTGGATGCGCCGCATGAAACTCTCTTATCGCCTCGATAGTCTCGATGGCAGCCGTGAAGTATTCGCTATCGCCGCTGCCGACCGTGAATGTAAGCATATCAAACACTAGGTCGGATGGCTTAAATCCAAAGTGATTTACTGCTCTCTCATATATTCTCTCAGCGATTTCTAGCTTTCGCTCTTTGGTTTTTGCCATTCCCTTCTCATCTATCGTCAGGCACACCAGAGCCGCCCCAAATCTCTTTGCAAGGGCGCATACGGCGTCGAATTTCTCTATACCGTCCTCTAGGTTTACGGAGTTTACTATAGCTCTACCGCCTATTAGTTTGAGCGCCACTTCTAGCGCCCCTATCTGCGTGGAGTCCGGCATTAGCGGAAGCGTGAGCTTAGAGGCGTATCTGGATACAATCTCTTTCATATCTTTTCGCTCATCCCGTCCGGCGAAGGCTACGCTTACATCAAGTACATGCGCCCCGCTTCTTACCTGTTCGTACGCTACGCTCATTGCCCCGTCATAATCTTCCGCCAGCAGTAGCTCTCTAAAGGCTTTTGAGCCTGTCGCATTGCTTCTCTCCCCGATATACAAAGGAGAGGGCTCTTGAACTAGAGTCACACTTTCAAATAGCGAGGCAAGAGAGTTTGGGTGACTTCCAGTTGCTGCCTTTGGCTTAAAGCCTTTTACCTCTTTTGCGAGCTCCAGTATGTGTTGAGGGGTTGTTCCGCAGCAGCCGCCAAGAATTGCTACGCCATCAATGTCGCAAAACGCTTTTTGCAAGGAGGCAAATTCGCTCGGTCCCATCGGATAAAATGTATACCCACCCCTGTTTTGAGGTAAGCCGGCGTTCGCATGCACGCTTATGTGTCCGTCCCATACTTCGCTTAGCGCTTTTACGTGTTTTGCTACCTCTTCGGGTCCTGTTCCGCAGTTGAACCCTAGAGATAAAATCTCAAAAGGCGCAAGTATTGTTGCAAGGGTTTTGGCGTCCGTGCCTATAAGCATCGTCCCGTTCATCTCAATAGTTGCAGATACCATAATTGGAAATCTCACACCTTTGGCTGCAAAAGCGTCCTCGGCTCCGATAAGAGCCGCTTTTATCTGCAGCGGGTCTTGACATGTCTCAAACAGTATAATATCCGCCCCGGCGTCGATTGCCGCTCCGACGGAAAGCTCGTACCCCGCTTTCATCTCGTCAAACTCTATGTGGCCTAGACTTGGCAATTTGGTTCCAGGTCCTAGTGAGCAGGCGACGTATACGCTATCTTCTAGTCCGAGTTCCGCCGCCGCTTCTTTGACTCTTTTGATCCCCTCTACCGTTAGCTCGTAGCACATATCTCCAAGGCCGTACTCGTCAAGCACCCACGGAAGACATCCGAACGTATTGGCTTTTGAGATGTCGGCCCCAGCTTTATAGTAGGCCCTATGGATACTTCTTATTTCGTCGGCGGCTTTGATGTTTAGCAGTTCGTTGCAACCTTCATATTCCCCCCATGCTTCTTTCGAAATACTCTTTTTTTGTATCTCGGTTCCCATTGCGCCGTCGATGACTACGATGCGTTCTTTTAAAAGTTCTTCTATTTTCTTCATCAATTTCCGTTTAGCTTATGGTCAAATTCAGGAACTAGCTCCTTTAGGACGGATAGCTTGTCGCCGCTGGTTTTAAGATTTTCAAGTACGTTTTCTAGCTGTGCATAGTCGCATCTGCTCTCTTTGGCTACCGTGATAGATTGGTACTTCGTGCTTGCTGCGCTCTCGTCTGTTAGCAGCTCCTCTATCAGTTTCTCTCCCGGCCTAAGTCCCGTAAATACTATCTTTATCTCGTTTTGCTTATGGACTAGTTCTAGCATTTTTTTGGCAACGTCTAGTATTTTGACTCTCTCTCCCATATCGAGGATAAATATCTCGCTACCTTTTGCGATTGCAGCGGCTTGAAGCACTAGGGCACACGCCTCGTCTATGAGCATAAAGTATCGCTCGATGTCGGGATGTGTAACCGTTATCGGCCCGCCTTTTGCGATTTGCTCTTTGAATTTTGGTATCACAGAGCCCGAGCTGCCTATCACATTGCCAAACCTAACCGCCGCTATCTCTGTTTTTGCGTTGGGGTATTTTTGTTTGATATTTTGGGCTATTAGCTCACATACTCTTTTTGTTGCGCCCATTACGTTTGTCGGACGTACAGCTTTGTCGGTAGATATGAGGACAAATTTTTCTACCCCGTATTCTATTGAGAGCTCGATGGTGTTTTTGGTACCGAAGATGTTATTTTTTATCGTCTCGTCGATGTTTTCCTCGGCAAGGGGTACATGTTTGTAGGCTGCGGCGTGGATGACTATTTGTGGTCTATGCTCTTCAAATATCCTTTTTAGCGTCTCTTTGTCTACTACACTTACGAGCTTGTTGATTGTTTTGTATGCCGAAAGTTCGTCGCTGATTTTGTAGAGGTTGTATTCTCCATTTTCTACAAGTATCAGTTTTTTTGCGCCAAACTTCGCACACTGTCTTGTGATTTCGCTGCCTATGCTGCCCCCAGCTCCCGTGATAAGGACGCTTTTGCCGGATATAAATCTGGCTACGGCCTCGGTGTCTAGGTCTTTTGGCTCACGGGCTAGCAGCTCTTCTATTGAAATATCTTTGATGTCTGTGTGGTTTTCAAAAAGCGATATTTTCTTGACATCCTCTATTCCGGCGGCTTTAAGTTCATTTATTAGGCGCCCAAGCTCTTTTGGATGAAAATGTTTGGCTATCAGAGCTGATCTTATCTCTTTTTTGTCGGCGTAGTTTTGTAGCTCTTTTAGCCCGAGTACCGGAAAGCCGTGTATCATTCCGCCTATCTTTTGTCTGTCATCTTCCAAAAATGCCACCGGATAGTACTCGCCGCCGCCGCTCTTTAGGTGTGATGCGATGAAGCTTCCCTCATTTGTTGCGCCAATGATGACGCATAGATTTTTGCGTTCTGCTTTCGCCTCTATATATACTCTTTTGGAGATTCGAAGCGCCCCTAGTAAAAATATGGAGAACACAAAGTCTATAAAGATAACGGAGCGCGGAAACGGGTTTAGAAGGTCGGCAAACAAAATAAAAATAACCCCGAATGCCGCATACGCCAATAGATGCGCGCGTACCAGATTTAGCAGATTTTGGACAGAGAAAAATCTCCAAGGCGTTCTATATCCTTGGAAAATCAAGAACGCCGCAATTTTTAGCGATACGAGGATGGCGAAAAGAGGAGCGAAGTTATCCATAAATATTTGCGGTATCTCAAAGTTGAAACGAAGCAGATACGACGCATAAAAGCTAAAAAGCGACAATGCGAAATCGGCGACTATAAAAAATAGCGCTCGCTTCGTTTGCGTAGGTGTCAAAATGTTCATTTTTTGATTACATCCCTTACTATTTTAGCGACTAGCATCACATCCTCATCTTCCATCGACGAGCCTGACGGCAAACATAATCCCCTCTCAAAAAGCATCTCGGAAAAGTCGTTTGTAAGATGCGGGGCGTCTTTGAACACCGGTTGCGTATGCATCGGTTTCCATAGAGGTCTCGACTCGATATTTTGCGCCTCAAGGGCTTTGATGATTTCATCAGGCGTTGTTTTTAGCTTTTTGTCCATATAAAAAGTCGTAAGCCATCTATTTCCGCGACTTCCAGCAATTTCCGGCATAAATTTAACTTCCGGAATATCCTTTAGCAGTTCCTTGTAAAGCGCAAAAATCTCTCTGCGTCTACCTACCCTTTGCGGCAATACCTCCATCTGGCCTCTGCCTATCGCCGCTACAATATTGCTCATGCGGTAGTTGTATCCGTATGTTTCGTGTTCGTAGTGCAAAAATGGCTCTTTTGCCTGCGTGGATAAAAATCTAGCCTCTTTTGCTACTTCTTCGTCATCCGTTACCAGCATACCGCCGCCGCTTGAGGTGATGATTTTGTTGCCGTTAAACGAATAAATACCTGCTTTGCCGATAGTCCCCGTGTGTTTGCCGCCCACGGTGGCGCCTAGAGACTCTGCGGCATCCTCGATGATAGCCACGCCGTATTTGTCGCATATCGCTACTATCTCATCCATCTTTGCGGCTTGACCGTAAAGGTGTGCCACGATGAGGGCTTTTGGCATTTTGGAACCGCTTTTTTTGCGCGACTCTAGAGCCTCAAGCAGGAGCAGAGGGTCAAGATTCCAACTATCTTCATCCGAGTCTATGAAAAAAGGCGTGCATCTTTCGTACATTATCGGAGCTACCCCGCCGATGAACGTAAAAGAGGAGGCGAGCACCTCGTCGCCATCTTTGACGCCAAGTGTGCGAAGCGCTAGGTGCAAAGCGGCCGTGCCGCTAGATAGTGCTACTGCGTGTTTTGCTCCGGTAAAAGATTTGATAGCCTCTTCAAATTTTGTTATCTGCTCTCCCACTGGGGAGATGTAGTTTGCGTCAAAAGCTTCTTGTATGTATTTGATTTCGTTGCCGCCCATATGTGGGGCAGATAGAAATATTCTGTTGTTCACTTATTATCCTTTTATAACTCTTGCGGGTATGCCTACGGCTGTTGTATTATCTGGAATGTCGGAAATTACCGCCGCTCCCGCTCCGATTACGCACTCTTTGCCTATTTTGATTAGTTGTATTACATTTGCGCCTATCCCTACGTGCGTCATTTCGCCGACAGACACGCCGCCCGCAAGTGCTGCATTTGGGGATATGTGGGTGAAATCTGCGATGGTGCAGTCATGCTCTACGACTGCCGCCGTGTTTATGATGCATCCCGTGCCGATAGTTGTGTCTGCGTTGATGACAGCGTTTGGCATCACTACTGTGGCTTCGCCTATTTTTGCGCTTGGGGATATGACGGCGCTTGGGTGGATGAGCGGCGGCATTTCAAAGCTGCCATTTTTTAGATTGTCATACACTGTTTTTCTAGCTTTGTTTGAGCCTATTGCTACAGCTACGGGGAGTTTTTGCATTTTGTCCGCTCTGATACAAGGTAGTCCGCCAAATTCGTTTTTACTCTCGTCGTCATCTACAAACGCCACTACTTTGAAGCCCATAGCCCTTGCTATGTCGGCTATCACTTTGCCGTGACCGCTTGCGCCGTAAATGTAGATTTGTTTCACGCTTCGCTTCCTCTAAATTTATCGGTCGTAGCCATCCCCTCTTTGCTGACGCCCTCGCTTTTTACGACCTTGAGGGCCGTGAGTGCTAGGATTTTCATATCCAGCCAAAACGAAATCTGCTCAGCGTATTTGGCGTCCCACTCTAGTTTTTCATCCCAGCTTATGGCGTTTCTGCCCATTACCTGCGCCAGTCCCGTGATACCTGGAAGTACGCTGTGCCTTGTCGCTTGCCTTGCGTTATAAAGCGGTAGATATTCGGTAAGCAGGGGACGAGGGCCGACAAAGCTCATTTCGCCCTTTAGGACATTCAGAAGTTGCGGCAGCTCGTCAAGACTTAGGTTCCTAATCG
>JAEMQC010000133.1 GCA_022758985.1 Campylobacteraceae bacterium | reverse complement strand
ACCGTCAAAGGTTGCACTCTAGCAACAACTATATGTCACCTGTGGACTTTGAAAAGCAGTTGTTACTAAATGAAATGGGTGCCTAACAATTCTTATTCTGTGTCTCATAAAGTGTTGACAGATCAAAGTTGTCTTGACAAATGGTGGCAGTATAGGCGTTTAGTAGCACTCCTAACTCTTTTTCATCTGTTATGTGTGGGAAGTTTTGTTTGACTCTTTTTTTCAGCACGGTTTTTTTATCAATATTGGCAGTAATATTATTTAATGCCTTACCTGAGCTTACAGCATATCGCCATATGGCTTCACAGTAGTTTAGAGTTCTTTTGGCTAACTCTATAGCTCCTCTATCTTCAATACGTTTAATGCACGCTAAAAGCTCAAAGTGGGTTATCTCGTCTATTGGTTTATTTCCGAGATATGGTCTAATATCTAGCTCTATTCTTCTGGTCATCTTTTTGAAGTAGCCTTCAGTAATACCACCTCTTACTACTTGCAGGTATTCATCTATGAGATTGTTCAAGGTATTTTCCGACTTCTCCAACTCTTTTTGTTTAGCCTGCTTGGTTTCTTTCCTCACAATTGAAGGGTCAATACCTTGAGCTAGTTTAGCTCTAGCTTCATCTCTAAGCGCATTAGCTTTTGCTATTGTGATTAGTGGGTATTTACCAAGTGATATAGAATTTCTTCTACCATTAGGTCTGACATAATCAAATCTCCACCATTTAGTGTTGTCTTTATTTATAATAAATACTAGACCTTTGCCAGCACTGAGCATATTTTTTGATTTTGTTACTGGGTCGTATTTGATATTTCGTAGAGTTGTGTCAACTAGAGGCTTGGCTATCTTTGGCATAGTTAGTCCTTTTTACTGTAAAAGTTTTTACAGTAAAGTAATAGATTAAATTTACAGTAACAATTACTGTAAAAAACAGTAGATTTCACTGTAATTTGTTAGATGACTATAGACTAAAATGAATTAAGAAGTGCTGAATTTAAAGGGTTTAATGGACTTTCTTGGATTGTGTTGGAGTGAGGGTTGGTGGGTTCTAGAGGACTCGAACCTCTGACCAACCGGTTATGAGCCGGTTGCTCTAACCAACTGAGCTAAGAACCCGTATGTTTAAAGCTTTCTTAACGTTTCCGTTTTGAAAAGGAGACGCAATTATACAAAAAATCAAATCTAAAAGCAAGTAGATTTTCTAAAATTCCAAAAAGAATCATAAAGGTAAGGAAACTAGTGCCGCCGTAGCTATATAGCGGGAGCGGAATTCCCACAACTGGGGCGAGTCCTATCGTCATTGCTATATTAATCGATGAGTAGACGAAAATAAGCACTCCTATTCCGCTGGCGAATACGACCCCAAAGTAGTCGTTCCCAAACTTGGCGCGCAGCCCCAGTATATGTATCGTCATTGCCGCATACGCCAAGATAAGTAGCAACGCTCCGAAAAATCCAAATCTTTCGACATGGTAGGCGAAAATAAAGTCGGTCGTAGCAATCGGCAGAAATTTTAGCTGCACCTGCGTGGCATCCTCTTTCCCTTTTCCGAATAGTCCGCCGGAACCTATCGCTATAATAGACTGCTGGACGTGGTAACTCGGTTTTTCTGCTACGAAGTCTGCTATTCTCTGTTTTTGGTAGTCTTTGAGTCCAACTTCATAAAGAAGCGTGGAGACCGCCAAAAATCCGGCTATCAGCACTGCCCATATCTTCCATCTGACGCCTATTAAAAACAAAACGCCAAAGCCGAGCATAAGCACCACCCCGGCGCTACCCAGATCCGGCTCTATAGCTATCAAAAAGAAAGGAAGGATGATATAGAGTGATATTTTCAGAAATGTCTTCCAATCATATCCTTCCTGCAAAGGCGGATTTTTTTGGATTTGATAGGCTAGCATCAAAAGAAGGGCGGGCTTTATAATCTCTGAAGGCTGTATTGTCATCGTAGTAAACGGGATTTCCAGCCATCTTTTGGCTCCCAGTATCGAAACGCCGAAGAATTTTACGGATATAAGGAGCATGATGTCTACCCAGTAGATAATTGGAATAAGCCATACTAGCTTTCTAATAGGTAACAGCGACATCACGGCAAATACGCCAAATCCGATAAGTATGTAGGCTACCTCTTTTTTTGCTAGGCTTTCGTTGACCTCGCTAATCAAAAAAAGCGACGATAGCGCTATCGGTAGGATAAGGAGTATTATAAAAAAATCGAAGTGGGTAAATATCCGTCTGTCTATCTGTATCATCGTGCTGATTTTAGCCAAATATACCTATAATACACGAATGAAAACGGCCGTTTTAAAAACCTTTTCCGTAACTTCCGGACATAGGCTCGACTCCATCATAGCCGCAGAGCTTAAAATATCCAGAAAAGAAGCCAAAAAGATTATCGAAGAGGGTTTTTGTCGCCTGGACGGCAAAGAGATAAAAAAGGCCTCCTATGAAGCGAAAGAAGGCCATTGGGTCGATATTCTAGAGTATGCCGACTCTTTTGCGAAAGAAAGGAAGGAGTCCGGTCTCATTCCGAACGTTGTTTTTGAGGATGATGATATTTTGGTGCTCGACAAGCCCTCCGGTCTTACCGTACACGAGGGTAGAGGAGTGACGGAGAGTACGCTTGTTGACTATCTCAAAAAAAACGGCTTTAAGCTAGCCGCTTCAACCGGAAACGATAGGGAGGGTATAGTCCATAGGCTGGATCGCGAAACGTCCGGGCTTATGGTGGTGGCCAAGAGCGACAAAGCGACGGAGGGGCTGAAAAAGCAGTTTGCCGATAAGAGCGCCGGCAGATACTATCTGGCAATCATAGAGCCTCCGCTAAAAGAGGACGTCGTAGTCGAAGCAAATCTTGCCAGAAACCCTAAAAATAGGATAAAAATATCGGTCCAAAAAGAGGGCAAAGAGGCCAAAAGCGCATTTAAAAAAATAGCGCTCTCAACAAACGGAAAGTTTGAGCTGATAGCGGCAAAGCTGTTTAGCGGCAGAACACACCAGATAAGGGCTCATCTGGCCCATCTGGGACGGCATATCGCAGGCGATCATTTATACGGTTTTAAAAGCCAAAATGCTAAGATAGAAATAAGCAGGGTAATGCTTCATGCGGCGATTTTGTATTTTTACCACCCGGTAAATTTGCAAAAGGTAACTTTTTTTGCTCCGCCGCCGGACGATTTTAACGCCCTTTTTAAAAAACTTTTTGAGATGGAGAGCACAGGTGAGATATTTTGTCAGGATTTTATCGCCTCTATTTTTGACAGCTCTGATTAGCGGATGCGCCAATAAAGACTCGCTTCTTGAGCGTCCCAAAATAGACCCGAACCTTCCAAAGCCTATGAATGTAAGAACTATTTCCGATAGAAGCTCTATAGGTTTTGAGTGGGAGTATACCAACAATCCGGCCGTGGAAGGGTATAGGATATATAGAAGTACCGAAAGCGGCGGCTCGGAGCTGATAGATACGCTAAAAGATAGATTTGCTTCTCACTATGCGGATAAGGATCTAAAGCCGGACACTCAGTACACTTATAGATTTTCGTCATATACGAAAGACGGTACCGAATCCGACGCCACTCCGGTCGTTAGCGTAAAGACCAAGCCGGTACCAGAAGCGGTTAGTTTTATAGCGGCGGTAGACAATCTGCCAAACCGTGCGAAGATAGTATGGAGACCCCACGTTAGCCCGGATGTGGTTGAATATACGGTGCAAAAAAGCGGGCCGAACGATAAAAACTGGGATGATATAGCAAAAGTATCCCCTAGGCTTATGGCCGAATATATCGACACAAAAGTAGAGAGCGGCAGAGTCTATCACTACAGGATAATAGCAAAGACGTTTGACGGAGTCTACTCCAAGCCTAGCGAAATAGTCGCCGTAAATACGAAGAAGCTGCCTCTGCCTGCGACGCAAATTTACGCCTCAAAAGACCTGCCAAAGCAGATAGCCGTAAGCTGGGAGGCTCCTGAGCAAAAAGAGTTCGACAAATACAAACTCTATAGAGCCGAAAAGCCTGATTCCAAATACTCAGTAGTATATGCCGGAAGCGAAAAGAAGTTTTTGGACAAGATAGACGAGGACGGCGCCGTTAGATATTATAAGGTGACGGTCGTAGACAAAGACGGACTGGAGAGTCCTTTCGAGCTTTCCGCTACGGGCGTTACTAGACCTAAGCCGCTTACGCCGTCATTTACGCTAGCGACAATCAAAGAAAATAGGGTGCATCTAGCTTGGACTTCTAACGAAAAAGAGCCGGTGACGTTTAAGATTACGAAAAAATGGGGTAGTTTTCTAAATAAACAGGTAGTTACCTATACGGATATAAAAGGCTTCACGTACGAAGATAAAGACGTAGAACTAGGCCAAAAATATCAATATTCGATAGAGGCTGTAGATAGGGATGGTATAGTCAGTAAACCGAGCGACGAAGTAGAGCTTTTCATTCCAAAGGGACTTTGATTGCCGCACGCTTTTGTAAGCAGTATCAATAAAAATATAAAACCGTTTTCTGACGGCGATTTGACGCTTATCGGTTTTTTCGACGCTAGAAAGTATTCGCTTGCTTTTGTGCAGATGAGAGGGTTGAAGTTTGCCCTGACGATAAAACAAAAAGAGGGTAGGTTTCTCGTAAAGCCGGAGAAGATTACCAGGCCTTCAGACCTCAACCTGACAAAAGAGGCGATTGCGCTGTTTTGTAAGAACTGTTGCGGCGAGATACTCTCTTCAAATCTAGCGCTAAAAAAAATAAAACCGAAATCTCCGAAGCTTTTAGACCCGCTCTATTTTTGTAAGCATCCGGAGTTTTTCGATGGCGAGGTTTCCGTTGAGGTAGGGTTTGGAAGCGGCAGGCATCTGCTCTACCGCGCCAAAGAGTCGCCAAATAAGAAGTTTGTAGGTATCGAGATACACAAACCATCCATCGAGCAGGTATTGAGGCAGTGTCAGCTGCAAGGTATAGATAATATCTACGTTATGGATTTTGATGCCAGACTTATCATGGAGACGGTAAAGCCGGACTCTTTATCGGAAGTATTCGTGCACTTTCCCGTGCCGTGGCCGGATAGTCCGACTAGGCGGGTAATATCGGAGAGCTTCTTGGCTGTTTGTTCAAGAGCGCTAAAGGATGGCGGATACGTAGAGCTTAGAAGTGACGATAGGGACTATTTCGAATATGCGTTTAGCTCCGCCATGAGCCTGCCAAAAACAAAAGTCGATTCGACGAAAAACGAGCCGGCCGAAATAGTCAGTAAATACGAGGATAGATGGCTTAGAAAAGGCAAAGATATCTTTGAGATGAGAATATATCCGCAAAAAGAGTCAAAGAGCCGTCCGATGAGAGAATCTTTTGAGCTAGGAGGAGAAATAAGCGTCCTGAGGCTAAACTCTCTTCCAAAAGAGGGTATGGTGCAAGAGGGTGTTTTGGTTAGCTTCGAAGAGGTGCTTGCGGCAAAAGACGGGAAGAGTTTTGCCGTTAAAGTCACGTTCGGGGATGTGGCGAGACCGGATAGAAGATATATAGTATGCGGCAAAGAAGAGGCGTATTACTATCCTTTCGCTCCGCTTTGCGTTGAAGCTGGAAGAAAAGCGCATAAAATCATTAAAGAGTATCTGTATGGAAAAAATAGTTAACGCCCAAAACCTGGTTTTAGGGTACAAAAAACAAGAGCCGGTTATGAAGGGCGGCAATTTTTCTATCAATAAGGGCGAATTCGTATTTTTAACAGGACCCAGCGGAAGCGGTAAGACCACTCTCATCAAATCGCTTTACGGCGGCATAAGGCCGCTTAGCGGTACACTAGAGGTCGCCGGAATAAATATGGTAAAAGCCGGAAGCGGCAAGCTCACCAGCCTTAGGCGCAAAATGGGACTTGTATTTCAAGATTACAAGCTGATCGAAGAGTGGACCATCAAGAAAAACGTGATGCTTCCGCTAATTATCGCTGGATACGCTGCCGATATATGCGAACAGCAGACCGCAAAACTGCTAAACCACGTAAAACTGACTCACAAATCCGAAGATTATCCGGATGAGCTCTCTGGCGGTGAACAGCAAAGGGCGGCGGTAGCCAGAGCGCTTGTGCATAGTCCCCTTATAATAGTGGCGGACGAGCCCACCGGAAATCTGGACGAATACTCTGCGGAGGTTGTGATGGAGCTTTTAAAGACGGCGCACGCTTGCGGCATTACTGTACTTATAGCGACGCATCACATTCCTAGTCGCTTTGATTTGCCGTACAAAACCCTTCACATCGAAAACGGAAATATCCATGAAATACCTTAAAAGCCATATAACGCTGATTTTCTCGCTTGTAGCGCTGCTGTTTAGCTATCAGTTATACTTGACGGTTAGCGATTTGGCTGACAAATATGAGCATAAGCTAGCAAATGAATATTCGATAGTGGCGGTCTCGACGCAAAAAATAGAAGAACGCACTTTTAAGAACGGCTCACATCTTGTGGCATCCGCCGAGGAGATAGACGCGCAGCCTTTTTTTGCCGGCTTTAGCAATGATCTTGCTCCGGAAGTATATGAGCAGCTAAAAACTTCGCTCCCCTCTTTTTATCGGATAAAACTAAACAAATATCCCAGCAAAGAGGAGCTGGCCTCGGTAACGAAATCGCTAAAATCCATAAGAGGCGTTATAAAAGTGGAGAGCTTCGCCAGAACTCAAAACGCTATCGCAAATCTGCTTGACGCTTTTAAATCCGGAGTTAGCGCATATCTTGCCGTTGTGTTTGTGTTTAACATACTTTTATTTGTGAAGTTCATGGAGGTTTGGCGATTTGAGCATATCTCCAGGATGCAGATAATGGCAATTTTTGGTGCACCGGTATGGATGAGAAGCGTAGTGCTTATAAAAATGGCGGTAGTAGACTCATTTTTTGCCGTCGCCATCACGATAGGCGCATTCTATTATCTCTCTATTTCGCCAGATGCCGCACTATATCTAAAAAGCATAGGTCTTGATGGAGGAATATATTTTGACATCAAAGAGAGCCTTATTCATTTGGGCGCCCTTGCGCTTGGCGTATCGCTTTTTGCCGTCTCTATGGTCGCCTTTAGAAGGCTTGAGAGTTGAATAAAGCTGCGGTTTTTGTCCTATTGCCGCTCGGTATCTCACTATTCGCGGCCTCTAATCCTACTGCCGCAATAGATAAAGATATCAAAAAAACGCAGTCGCAGATAGCACAAAAAGGAAAAGAGTTTACGAGGCTATCTAGCTCGATAGACGACGCCGCAAAGGATATTATCGAGGAGCAAAACAGGATAAAAAGCCTTGATGCCCAGATAACAGCGCTAGAAGCGGACGTTGCGAAGCTCTCAGAGGAGCATAAACAAAAAAATAGCGAAATACAGAGCATAGAAGAGCAAAAAAAGAAGCTTGAAAACGAAAAAGAGGAGCTCGAAAAGAAGCTTGTAGCCATATTGGCAAAAGACCTTTCCGCTTCTTTGGTGCTTTCTGAGACTGAACCGTCCGGCGAAGACGACATAGTAAAAGCGCAGCTTTCAAAGACGCTTTCAAAGGCTGTTAGCGGATATACGGCAAAACTAAAAGCGGAGTATATGGTGCGCCAAAAAATGATAGCCGAGCTTGAGACCAGAATCAAGCATATCAAAAACTCCATGAGCGCACTAGAGCAAAAGAAAGTCAAGCTTGCCCAGACAAAAGAGGAGCGTATCAAAACGATAGCCAAAATCCAAAAACAGGTAGAGATGTATAAGGCAAAACTGGAAAAACTGGCAAAAGAGCAGCAACAGGCTAGAGCCACGCTTGAGCAGCTAAACATCCTAAAGCGCCAAAAACTTGCCGAAGCGGCCAAAGCCAAGCCCGCTCCAAAGGTAGTCCAAAAAGCTCCGGGAGACAAACTGACTAGCGACATAAACATAGACAACGTAGAGCTTAGTAGTGACGTAAAGATGATGGGCTCATCCTATCAGGCCACAAAATCGGCGAGATATACCGGGCGCAAAGTTCCTGCTCCGCTTGAGGGATTTCGCATCATCAAGCAGTTTGGGCCGTATATAGACCCGATATATA
>JAEMQC010000105.1:5931-8105 GCA_022758985.1 Campylobacteraceae bacterium | reverse complement strand
ATTTTTTGACCTAGCTCTTCGCTGATTACTTGACCGCCTGTTAGGATTGCAATATCTTCAAGCATTGCTTTTCTTCTTTCGCCAAATCCTGGAGCTTTAACAGCAGCGATATTTAACACACCTCTTAGTTTGTTCACAACAAGTGTCGCAAGAGCTTCACCCTCAACATCTTCGGCCACTATCAATAGCGGTCTGTTTGTTTTTACCACTTTTTCAAGGATTGGAAGCAGCTCTTTCATGTTTGATACTTTTTTCTCATAAAGCAGGATATACGGATTTTCAAGTACCGCTTCCATCTTGTCAGTGTTTGTCACAAAGTATGGAGATAGGTAACCTCTATCAAACTGCATACCCTCAACTACGTTTAGCTCATCTACGATTCCCTTAGCTTCTTCTACGGTGATTACGCCATCTTTGCCTACTTTTTCCATAGCGTCTGCAATTAGGTTACCTACCGCTTCGTCAGAGTTTGCAGAGATTGTAGCTACTTGAGCCGTCTCTTTTTTATCTTTTACCGATTTTGAGATTTTTTTGAGCTCTTCTACGATTTGAGCAACTGCCTTATCCATACCTCTTTTGATTGCGACAGGGTTTGCGCCGCTTGTTACATATCTTAAGCCCTCTTTAAAGATTGCATGTGCCAAAACAGTTGCTGTAGTAGTACCGTCACCCGCTGCATCCGCTGTTTTGTTTGCCACCTCTTTTACAAGTTGAGCGCCCATGTTTTCGATAGAGTCTTTAAGTTCAACCTCTTTTGCAACAGAGACACCGTCTTTTGTGATGTGCGGTGCGCCAAAGCTTTTTTGGATAAGAACATTTCTACCTTTTGGCCCCATTGTCACTCTAACTGCATCGGCTAGTTTTGTTACGCCGCTATAAAGTGCGTTTCTTGCTGCGTCTGAATAAAAAATCTCTTTTGCTGCCATTTTTTCTCTCCTCCTATAAAATTTCTTACATTACACCAAGGATGTCATCAATATTCATTACAAGATACTCTTTGCCATCTACTTTGATTTCAGTGCCTGCATATTTGCCAAAAAGTACAGTATCGCCATTTTTTATTTCGCCTTTTTCTTCAACTTTTTTAGAAAGTGCGACAACTTTGCCCATTTGAGGTTTTTCTTTTGCGCTATCCGGAATTATGATTCCGCTTGCAGTTTTTGTAACCTCTTCGGTTCTTTCCACAAGGATTCTTTTGCCTAGCGGTTTGAAGTTCATTGTGACTCCTTTTAAATTTTTTAGTATTTAGATTACTTTAGATTAGCACTCCAAAAACTAGAGTGCTAAAATTATACATACTTTTATATGTGATGTCAAGAATTTTTGAGCGATATTGGCTCAAAGTTACGAAACAGAGTCTTTAACGGCCGCATCTATAGTGCTAAATTCAAACCAAAATCCCTCATCAATAAGCCTTTTCGGATATACCTTCTGCCCGCTTGTTAGCACTTTTGCGCCCTCCGAGTAGATAAGCCTCAAGACAAACTCAGGCACCCAAAACAGCGTAGGACGGTTTAGCGCCGCACCTAAAGCTTTTGTTAGTCCCTCGTTTGTCGTCGGTACTGGAGCCGTAAAATTAAACACCCCTTCCAGCTCTCTTTCATATATAAACTCTATAGCCCTCGCCAAGTCGTGCAGATGTATCCAAGAAAACCCTTGTTTTCCGCTTCCTATTTTACCACCGAGTCCCAGCCTAAAAATAGGCAGCATCCGAGAGAGTGCGCCTCCATTTTTACCGATTACTATACCAAAGCGCATGTTGACGCATTTTACGCCGCTATCCTCTACTTTTTTGGCTTCTCTCTCCCACTCCTCGCAAAGCAGCCCCAAAAAATCATCCGCTTTTTTGTAGTTATATTCGTCGTTGTCGCCCTCATCATAATAACCGACAGCAGAAGCACAAAAAAACATTTTCGGTTTTTCTTGTAGCGACGCAATACTCCTCACAAGCTCTCTAGTAGTTTCAATCCTGCTTGAAATCAGGAGTTTCTTGTACTCTTCGCTCCATCTGCCTATTATCGGAGCCCCTGCCAAATTTATGACAATATCCGCATTCTCGAGCTTTTGCGCAAGAGAACCTCTAAAGTCGGAAATGCCTATGCGTGAGATATCAAAACCATTGCCAGCAAAAAAATCACACAAATAACTGCCTACAAACCCGCTCGCTCCGCTAA
>JAEMQC010000105.1:0-5831 GCA_022758985.1 Campylobacteraceae bacterium | reverse complement strand
TTGCCAGCAAAAAAATCACACAAATAACTGCCTACAAACCCGCTCGCTCCGCTAATTGCCACTTTCATACAAACTCCTTTATACTTAAGCTAAATTGTACTCAAAAGCCAAAAAAATTGTATAATGGAACCTATGGAAAATAAAGACTATCAAAAAATCGCAAAAGTTGTAGCCCATAAAAAATTCGGCAAAGTATGGGAACTGGAAAAAGAGCAGAATAGCTATGAATCAAACGGTAACCAATACGCAATCAGGAGTTCTAACTCATTTTTTCTGGCTGATAACTACCCTCCTTTTACGGAACTTTATTACAACGACTTCTCAAATAGCTTCGTTTTGGGGAACAAAAAAAGTGAAAATTCTCTTTTTGCCGCCAGCGTAAGGGTGGAGAGAGGCGTCAAAATGTGGGACGTACAAAATAGTTTTCTAAAACCGCTGCTCGAGAACAAACAGCTAATAATCAAGCGGGGCTCCGATATCTATGACGCCAACAACTATGCGCTGGGCAGAATGTTCGTCGTAGACAAGCTCTCTATGGCTGCGATGGTTGTCGGGGATAATTTCAAAATATCCCTGATGCTCGATGACGGAAAAGGCTCAAAGATAAAGTCGCTCGCAAAACAGGAGTTTTCTGAGGCGGAGATAGAAAAAGTCCAGCTTTTACACATAGACGGCGGCAAATCGGCAATAGAGTACCAAAACAAACCGGAGGCCCAAAAAGTAAAAGAGCTGATAGAGAGTCTTGAGGCGGAGGGTATAGAATCATCCAAGATATGCGTCACTTCGCCTTATAAAAACCAGCTTGCGCTATATGAAGAGATTTTAAAATTCAACATTCCGGCGGAAAATATATTTTTGTCAAACGTACTGGCGGCGCCAAAAAAATTCGAATATATGATTTTCTCTATCGCAGCTTTCGAAGGCAACGCCCTGCTTTTGAAAAACTCCCATACGCTAATCAAAAAGCTTATGAAGAGCTGCGATACTTTTATCATCGCCGGAAATATAGAGTTTTTATTCGAAAAAAACCAGCATTTGGGACTTCTTTTGCAGACAGCCTATGAAAACGGTCAAATACTAGAACTATGAAAATTTTTGAAAACGAACTTATCTATGTAGAGCTCCACGAATCGGAAATTCCTTGGCTCAAAATTTTTACGCAAAAACCGTACAAGGAGCTATCGGAGTGTGACGAAGCCGCAAAGAGAGCGCTTTTTGATACTGCTTTTTTAATCGAAGAGGAGATGCTCTCTTATTTCAAGCCTGACAAAATCAATTGGGCGAGCTTTGGGAATATGCTTCCTAGAGTACATATACATATACAGGCTAGATTTAAAAACGACTCATTTTTCCCGGAGCCGATGTGGGGAGCAAAACAAAGAGAGTTTACGGCAGACTTCCCTCCTATAAAACCTTTTTTAGAATTACTGGCACAAAAAATGCAACACCGCTTCTAAAAAGTGGATTAAGAAATGTTTTAACTCTTTTTTGGTTAAATCAGACAAATAAAATCCTATTTAAATTTTTGAGGAACCACCTATGATTACGGCATACCTTGATAACAATGCCACAACTATTTGCGATCCAAAAGTCAGAGAGGCCATGGAGCCGTTCTGGTGCGAGTTTTACGGAAATCCGAACTCACTTCATAAATTCGGTACGGATACGCATCCATACCTTAGAATAGCGATGGATAGACTATATAAAGCTATCAATGCGGCAGACGAAGACGACATCATCGTAAATTCAGGCGCATCGGAGGGTAACAACCACGTACTTAAAGCGATATACTACGATGTAATACTTCCTTCAAACGGAAAAAAAGACCACATAGTAACGAGTGTGGTAGAACATCCGTCGGTAATGGCGACATGTAAATGGCTGGAAGAACAAGGCGTAAAGGTTACTTACGTACCGGTAAACTCTGAAGGCATAGTAAAAGCCGGAACCGTAAAAGCCTCTATTACGGAGCGAACGGCTTTGGTATCTATCATGTGGGCAAACAACGAAACAGGGCTTTTGTTCCCGGTAAAAGAGATAGCCGATATTTGCAGAGAAGCCGGCGTACTGTTTCACACCGACGCTTGTCAGGCGATAGGCAAAGTAAAAGTAGATATGCAAGAGGTCAAAGCCGACTTTATGACATTCTCGGCACACAAATTCCATGGACCAAAAGGCATAGGCGGACTATACGTCAGAAATTCTAGAAGAATAACAAACCTTATCCACGGCGGCGAGCAAATGGGCGGCAAGAGAGCGGGAACGCTAAACGTACCGCTAATCGTCGGAATGGGTCTTGCGGCGGAACTCGCAAACGACGCCCTTGAGTATGAGCTTACAACCGTCAGGGCCCTTAGGGATGAGCTTGAAGACGAACTGCTCAAAATAGAAGACGTATTTGTAGTCGGTAGCAGAGAAAATAGAGTTCCAAATACGATACTCATAAGCGTAAAAGGCGTCGAGGGTGAATCGATGCTGTGGGATCTAAATAAAAACGGCATAGGATGCTCAACAGGCAGCGCATGCGCTTCTGAAGATTTGGAAGCAAACCCTATAATGATGGCTATCGGCGCAGATAAAGAATTGGCTCACACGGCTGTTAGAATAAGCCTAAGCCGCTTTACTACAAAAGAAGAGATAGAGCATACAAAAATAGAGTTTCCAAAAGCGGTAAAAAGACTAAGAGAGATTTCCTCAAGCTATGCGTATACGCCAAATAATTAACGTCCGTACGGGCAAAGCCCGTCCTGACGGCATGGACATAAATGTCCCTACAACCCCCTGAAGCTACCCGCACGAGGCGCGATAGGTTTGGGTTTTTGCACACGAATGAGATAGATTTTTAAAAGGACGAAAAATGGCAAAAGATGATTTGATAGGCGGCTCCATTTGGGAGCAATACTCAAAAAAAGTAAGCGACAGAATGAATAACCCTCTAAATAGAGGGGAAATAACGGAAGAAGAAGCTGCCGATATGGGCTGCAAACTAATCGTAGCAGACTACGGCGCCGAGTCTTGCGGCGATGCGGTCAGGCTCTACTGGGCAGTTGACCCGCACGATAACGTCATCAAAAAAAGCAAATTCAAATCTTTCGGATGCGGCACGGCGATAGCAAGCTCCGATATGATGGCTGAACTGTGTGTAGGCAAAACGGTAGACGAAGCCGTAAAAATTACCAATCTAGACGTTGAGCACGCCCTAAGAGACCATCCGGACGAACCGGCGGTACCACCTCAAAAAATGCACTGCTCCGTTATGGCGTACGACGTTATCAAAAAAGCGGCTTCAATTTACAAGGGCGTAGATATGGAGAGCTTCGAAGAGGAGACTATTGTTTGCGAATGCGCAAGGGTAAGCCTACGAACAATCAAAGAGGTTATCAAGCTAAACAACCTAAAAACTGTAGAAGAGATAACGGCATATACAAAAGCCGGAGCATTTTGTAAATCATGCATCAAACCAGGCGGGCACGAAGATAGAGAACATTATCTTGTCGATATTCTTGCCCAGACGAGAGCAGAAATGGAAGGCGCAGCACAAGCACACGCCGTAAATACCGAAGATTTTAAATCCATGACGGTAGTTAAAAAGACGAAACTGATAGAAAAAGTGCTTGATGAGCATATTAGACCGATGCTAATTATGGACGGTGGAAACTTGGAGCTTCTGGACATCAAAGAGGAAGGCGATGAAACGCACGTATTTATAAGATATATGGGTGCTTGCAACGGTTGCGCAAGCTCAAGCACCGGAACGCTCTATGCGATAGAGGCGGTTCTAAGACGAGAGCTAGACGTCAATATTAGAGTTCTTCCTATTTGACGATAGAAGGTAGGACTAATCTTGTCCGCCTTCCTCCTCTTCATCCCTCTCCCCTCTTTTCCTAGCGTTTATTATGATAGGCGTTCCCTCTAGGTTAAAATGCTCTCTTAGAGTGTTTATAAGATATCTTTTGTAGCTAAAATGCAAAGACGGGATATTCATAACAAGCGAAATTTTCGGCGGCTTGGTAGCATACTGCGTCGCAAACTTGATACGAACTATCCTGCCGTGGTCACCAGGCAGCTTATGCTTTTCGCTGGCATATTTGATTACGTTGTTTAGTTTTTTGGTAGGTATCTTTTGGGAGTAGTTTTCATACACCTCTACTATCTTATCTAGTATCTTATGCACCCTTTTACCGCTTAGCGCACTTACGGTGATTATAGGCGCAAAATCGAGAAACTTAAACTCGTCCTTTATATCTTGCATAATCTCCGCCGGTTCTCTAGTTATCATATCCCATTTATTTAGGACTATTATCGCACCTGTTTTGTATTTATCGATAAATCCGGCCACCCTCTCGTCCTGCTCCGTAAAATCCGAGCTTGCATCAAGCACGAGTATTGCTATATCGGCTGCGTCGAGCACTTTTTCGCTTCTATCGAGCGCCCATTTTTCTATGCCTACTATCTTGCTTCTTTTTCTGATCCCGGCCGTATCAACAAACGTAATATTCCTACCGCCAAACTCTATCGTCTCGTCCACCGGGTCTATCGTAGTTCCGGCCACCGGAGAAACAATGGAGCGGCTTGAGCCAGTAAGAGCGTTTAGAAGCGAACTTTTGCCGACGTTTACGCGCCCTATAATAGCTACTTTAATATCTTTAGAGACCTCTTCTATCTTCTTTTCTTCACGATCCAAAAACTCTTCTAGGCTCTCATCATCCGATTCGCTTAGGTCATAAACCATAGGTTCTTCGTCTAGATAACCGTCAATCCAATCGAGAAGCTTAGAGATATTTCTGTTGTGTGAGACGGAGATAAGAAAACTGGTTTTTGCGCCAAACTCCAAAAACTGCCATCCAGCCTCATTCTCTTTTTCGTTATCTATCTTATTTACTATGAGCGCTAGCGGTTTATTTAGCTTTTGCAGCTGAAAAAATAGTCTTTTTTCTTCATCGGTAGGGACGTTTTTGCCGTCGCAAACAAATAGTAGTATATCGGCCTCTGAAGCCGCCTTTAGCGATTTTTCTTTAACCCTGTCGAATAGTTCGTCTCTATCCTCGATGCCGCCCGTATCCCACAGCTCAGCCTCGCCCTTATATGTCCTAAAGACTCTTCTTTTGACATCTCTCGTAGTTCCTGCGATGTCGCTTATGATGGCATCCCTAAAGCCCAAAATCCTGTTAAATAGCGAGCTTTTGCCGACGTTTGGCTTGCCTATTATCGCAATTTTCTTCAACTCTTAAATCTTTCCGTTTTTAGATGGAATGATACTAGGCTATTGCTGATAGACAAAAAATCAGATAAGCGCTTCGAGCTTTTTTACCGCCGCATCGTTATAAGCTTCGGCATGCATAAAAATAAGATTTTTATCTTCTCCGAATACGGCTACCGCAACCATATCTTCGCTCTTTAGCTTGGCAGCGTTATATATCTTTTTTGCGCAATTTCCGTACACGGCGAACACCTTTTCATCTTTTTCGTCGCAACAAAAATTCTTTATCGCCGACTCGAAACTATGCTTGAATAGATCATCAAGCGCCGTTTTAAATGCAAGTATTTTATATACCTTCAAAACCCCTTTTGAGAGTTTCTCAAGCTTTGCGCTCCATACCTTGCAGAAATGTTTCGTGTTTTGATTTCTGTTGAAGATGATGATAAAAGCAGTTTTACCAGAGTTTCCGATTACGGATTTGAGAGCTACTTCGTTGCCTGTTTTATCGTGAGCTTTCATTCCATGAAGAACTTTTTGCATCGGGCACCTTTTAGGCTTTACATTACATACTGGAACAATAATTTACATTGATTATTGTAGCAATCACTTTACTTAAAACATAATTAAATTT
>JAEMQC010000015.1 GCA_022758985.1 Campylobacteraceae bacterium | reverse complement strand
AGCGGATAGTCTTGAGGATATAAAAGAAAGATTGGAGCTCTTGTACAAATTAGCACCGCAAATCGTGCTTGTGGAACATCTTGAAAAAACAGCTATCTAACGCAAAAAAGTCAAACTGATATTATTATATCCAGCATACTCTCTAGCATTGCCAAACGAATCGACTATGCGCCATCCAAAGGAAAAGCAGAGGAAAAAGAGCTAATAAATGCGATCTTTGCCTGCAAAAAGATTCCAACCTCCATACATTTTGGCAATACTCTTGTAAGAAGCATTGACAACAGCTATGAGATTTTTAACATAAAAAGCGCTGCTTTCACACCCAGGATAGTTATCGACTCTGAAAATAGTGAGGAGTATTTTTTAGCCATCTATATCGGACATCAGACGCTAAACAAAGCGGTAAAAACAGAAAAAAGCATCGAGATTTTACGCTATTTAAATCTTTTCAAGCCGCTTTTGCCGGAGATTCAAAACCTTGAGAACTATGAACATATAGCGCTAAATCTGCAAAGATTAAAAGAGTTTTTGATTTATACAAAAGAGTATCTGGTAAATCTAGGATTTCAAATCGCCCTGCCAAAAGAGCTACTAACACTGCTAAGACCAAAGCCTGTATTAAAAGCTAAAGCCAAGGCTAGCAATGCGAGATTATCATTTTTCAATCTAGATTCGCTGCTAGAATTTGATTATAAAATCGCCATTGGTGATTATGAAATCGATATGGATGAGTTTGAAAAATTGATTTTACAAAACGGCGAGCTTCTTAGGTTCAAAGAGAACTTCGTACTCATAGACCCAAAAGAGGCAGGCAAGCTGCTAAGCGCTTCAAAAAAGCAGCCAAAGCTCAATAGTTTTGAGATATTAGCTGAGTTTTTGAGCGAAAATCTAATTTTTGACGCTCCTACAAAAGAGCAGATTGAAAAAATGCTGGAGCCAAAAAAGATTGAGGTCTCAAAAAACCTACACGCACAGCTTAGAGGCTACCAGATAAGAGGTGTTGAGTGGAGCGTAAACAACCTGCTAAACGGATTTGGCGTAGTGCTAGCCGATGATATGGGGCTTGGTAAAACGCTGCAAACAATAGCTGTACTGCTATATCTAAAAGAGGCTGGTCACATAAAAAATGCCCTAATAGTAGTCCCCACAACACTGCTAAACAACTGGGAAGCCGAGTTAAAAAGGTTTGCCCCAACGCTTAGCTACTCCATATATTACGGCACAAAAAGGGAGCTTGATACTAGCAAAGACCTGATCATCTCGACATATCAGCTAATCACTAGAGATATAGAAAAAATATCAAAACTGTCATTTGATTTGGTGGCGATAGATGAAGCTCAAAATATAAAAAATATAGAAACCAAAACCACAAAAGCGATAAATTCTATAAAATCAACCTACAAAATAGCCCTAAGCGGTACGCCTGTTGAAAACAATTTAAGTGAGCTATGGAGTATTTTTCAATTTGCAATTCCTGGGTTTTTAGGCGCTCATCAAAATTTTAACTCCAAGTACGCAAAGCCAATAGAGAGCGATAGGGATATCAAGGCATCGCAAAAACTAAAGAAAATTACCTCGCCTTTTATGCTTAGACGGCTAAAAAGCGATAAAAGCATAATATCCGACCTGCCGGAGAAGATAATCATAGACGAGCTAGCCTCCATGACGCCGGCGCAAAGTGCGCTCTATAAGGCCACGGTTGACGATAGCATGAGAAGGCTAGAAGAGAGTGAAAACACAAAGGCTGAGATTTTTAGACTAATAATCGCTCTAAAACAGATCTGCAATCACCCTAGAAACTTTGACAAACAAAGCGCATTAGAATCAAACCTTTCCGGTAAAACCCAGCTTTTGATGACGATACTTGAGACGATTTTGCAAAGAGATGAGAAGGTGTTGATTTTTACCCAATACACGCAAATGGGAGAGATACTACAGACGCTAATAGAAAAAGAGCTAAAAACCATACCACTGTTTTTTCACGGAGGCTTGTCTAAAACAAAAAGAGATGAGATTATAGAAGAGTTTAAAGAGAAATTTGAGCGAAAAATATTGATTCTATCGCTAAAAGCCGGAGGTGTGGGGCTAAATCTAACACAAGCGTGCAATGTCATCCACTACGATTTGTGGTTCAACCCAGCCGTTGAGACTCAAGCAACCGATAGGGCTTTTAGAATAGGACAACAAAAAAATGTAACCGTATATAGATTTATCACCAAAAATAGTTTTGAAGAGCGCATAGATGCGATGATAAAATCCAAAAGAGAGCTAGCAGAGCTAAGCGTCAGTAGCGGTGAAAATTGGCTAGGAGAGATGAATAAAGAGGAGATAAAAGAGCTGTTTTGCGGCAGTGTTGGTCGTATATAACGGCTAGGAGTATATACATATTAGCTATAAAAATAAAAAATTACATACTCTTGTGCAACCTCTAAAACCACTTTAGGTCGCCAGCTAGCTTCCTCCACACCTTCTCAAAATCTTTTTTTGAGGGCTCTGTTTTGAAGTCCATTTGAGCCTTGGCGGCGAATTTGCCGTCTTTGTAAACTTCTATCAGAATGTAGCCGTCAAAGTCACTGCCCAGTGAGCGAGAGCGCTCGGTGGAGCAGGAGGCGCGTACTTTTTGAATTTTCACTTCGATATTTGAGGAGGTGTCACTTTTTAGTTTGACAATACCGTGCTCGTCGCCGGTGATTTTAACGGCTTTAGGCGCTTTACCTACAATGGAGGTATCCTCTACTTTTGAGAATACCTCTTTATCCATGCATCCGGTCAGTAAGAAAATGGTGGAGATAATGGCAAGTAGCTTACTTCGCATCAGACTTTGGGATGCTCTGCACCAGATCTTTTTTGGGTGAACTCATCTCAAAAGATGCAAATATAGCCCCTATAATCAGAGCCGCTATCACAACAAGCCAGATAGTCCTGCGCTTCTGCGGTGACTCGTTGCCGTTGTAGTCGTCTAGCTTTTCTAGGCTTGGCTCATTGTCTTCTCTCATTTTGTTTCTCCTTTCAGGGTTAGCTTCTTGACTAGCTGATAACTTGCGATTATTAGTATCGGCCAAGCGGCAAACCATATTAGTGAAGTTATATATTCCATCTTTTATCCTTAATACAAGTGTTCATTTTTGATTGAGTCAAGAGAGAGCTTTTTGCTATCCATTAGACGCCACACATAGACGATATAAGCAAGCACAAAAGGTACGAGAAGCGACACATAGCTCATCACGACAAGCGTGTAGCGACTGCCCGAGCTATTGTAGATAGTGAGCGAGCTTTGCAAATCATAAATACTAGGATAGTACGCCGCCCCGCCGATACCGGCCGCAAATAGCAGCGAGAGCGTCGTAAGAATTGTGCCAAGCCCCGTGGCGAATACCGCTTTTTTGCTTTTTGTAAATACAAGCAGATAGACGCCTGCCACGATAAAGATAGTCCCCAAAGCCAAAAGACCGATACCAAATACCCCGAGTTTTAAAAGAGCGTTTAAATATGCATGCGGCTGCATCGAAATCACACCGCCATCCCCTAGCGCAAAACCGTCCATCGTAAGAAGATTTACAAGAAAAAACAATAAAAACGGCAAGCTAAGAAGCGTGCTTTTCAAAGCGCTTTTTCGCACTCTAGCCTCAAGAGGGGCATGCTCAATGTGACTTACAAAATAGGCCGCAGCATTGATACGGGTCAAAAAAAACACGGCAAACGCCATGGAGAGATTAAACGGTACAAACGCAGCCTCAAGACCACGCAAAGGACTCTGCCAAGCAGAGAGATTGTAGCTATTTACATAAAAAAGGCTGCCGCTAAAAAATGTCGCAATCGCCGCTACGACAAGCACTGTGCCGACCGTGCCGTTAAAATACATAAACCCCTCATACACTTTTGAACCCCAAAAGTTATTCTCTTTTTTTCTATACTCGTAGCTGATTGCTTGAAGGGTAAAGCTAAATAGTATCGCCATCCAAACCGCATAAGCGCCGCCAAAACTTACCGAATAAAAAAGCGGAAACGCCGCAAAGAGCGCGCCTCCGAAAAGCACAAGCGTCGTAAAGGTAAGCTCCCATTTTTTGCCCAGAGCATTGACAAGAAGCGTCTTTTCATCTTCATCTTTTGCCACACCTAGCATCGTCTGCCCACCCTGCACAAACATCATAAATACAAAGAGTGCGCCGACGACGGAGACCACGACCCACCAATAAATCTGTAAAGCCTCATAACTCCAGTTCTCAAACATGACTCTCTCCTTTTGCTTTTAGCGATATTTGCGCAAGCATTATTCGCACCTCGGCAATGAGAAGCGCCGTAAATAGGACAAAAAAGAGCCAAAATGTCGCCTGCACCATCCCCGTATCGACGTTTGAGACAGCAACACCGACAGGAAGCAACCCTTCTATCGCCCACGGCTGCCTGCCAACTTCGGCAACTATCCATCCCGCTTCGCTAGCTAAGTAGCCTAGAGGTATAGACCACAAGGCGGCTTTTAGAAATACCCTTCTTTTTTCAAGCGAATCTTTCATGCCAAACAGCAACGCCATTGCAAATAGCGCCAAAAACCATACGCCAAGCCCGACCATCAGATGGAAGCTATAAAACACTAGCCCCACAGGCGGTATAAGATCTTCTGGCTTTTGAAGATAACCGTATCCCAGCTCTTTTTCGTACATTCTAAAAGTTTTCAAAGCTTCCGCAGCTGCTACTTCGTCTTTTTGTGCTTTTGCTTTTTTGTACAAGACAAGAGCCTCTTTTGCTTTTTTGCCCCGCTCTATTTTGGCCGCAGCGCTCTCTATGCCTCTTGCTTCATCGCCGTATATTAGCTCTTTGATGCCGGGCACAAAGGCATTCATATCGTGATAACCAAGAAGTGAGAGCATTTTTGGGGCGGTGACTTCAAACAGATACGGCTCTTTGTCGTTATCCGCTTTTTTGTTAGGATTTAGAGCTCCCACCATCACGATACCCGCACCCTCTTCGCCGTGATAGAGCCCCTCCATCGCCGCTAGTTTCATCGGCTGCTTCCCAGCTACCTGATATGCCGCTTCATCGCCTGTCGCAATCACAAATAGTGAGGCCAAAAGCCCAAATATCGAGGCTATGATGACGCTTTTTTTCGCCATCCAAAGCTCTTTGCCTTTGAGCAAAAACCAAGCGGACACGCCAAGTACAAATAGGGAACTTGTGATATAGCCACCCGATACAGTGTGCAAAAACTTCGATACCGCCACAGGAGATAGTATCACATCCCAGAAGTTCACCATCTCGTTTCTAGCGGTGTCGAGATTGAAGCTCATGCCCACAGGATACTGCATCCAGCCATTTGCTACGAGTATCCAAAGGGCTGAGAGATTGGAGCCAATCGCCACAAGCCATGTTGAGAGTAGGTGAAATCTCTTTGATACCCTATCCCACCCAAAAAACATTACGGCAAAAAATGTCGCCTCAAGAAAAAACGCAAGTATCCCCTCAATGGCAAGTGGTGCGCCGAATATATCGCCGACTATCCAAGAATACGCCGCCCAGTTGGTGCCAAACTCAAACTCCATAATAAGACCTGTAGCGACACCTATGGCAAAGTTGATCCCAAAAAGAGTCATCCAAAATTTCGTCATTGTCTTATACTTCTCATCGCCGGTCTTTACATAAAGCGACTCCATAAAGGCCACGATAAACGAAAGACCGAGAGTCAAAGGGACAAACAAAAAGTGATACATTGCAGTGAGGGCAAACTGTGCCCTCGACCAGTCAATAAGTGTTTCCATATTTTTTTCCTATCTACCTAGTAGTTTTGAATGCGCCAAAGCCTCTTTGGCCTCAGGTGTCTTTGGCCCTGTGTGAAGTAGCGGCCAGATAAGGGCGAAAAGCACAAAAAGCTTTATCGCTACCACTTTCCAGAGCGTACGCCCCACACTCATCTGTCTAAAACCGTCCGCATAGAGACGGTACGCATCTTTTATCCCCTTTGGCAACATCTCCCTCTTCCCTCTCGTTTTTTAAAGCCGCCCTCTTTTTCGCAGCATTTTTCGCCGTGCTCATGTCCGCGCTCATTCCCGCAACACCCACCTTCACCGTGTTCGCCGTGATTACAATCACCCTCGTTTCTATGTTTTGCCTCTTGTATCATTGAAGGCTCAAACGGCTTTAAAGCTCCCGCTCTGTAAGCATTCAGAGATAGCAAAACCGATGAGCTCTCGTTATTGTGCAAGATATTTATGTTGTACGATGAGAGCAAATCATACGCCTTTTGTCCTAAATGATTTGTTATTAGAGTTTTAACACCTCTTCTTACTAGCTCTGCGGCTAGCTCCCTGCCGCTAGTAAACTCGTTTTGAAGCACTCCGGCACTTCCATCAGGCGAGATAAGTAGTATGTACGGCGCCTTGCCGAATAGCTTTGATGTTTTGGTATATACCGGGTCGAGGGCTTTTAAAGGTATAGCTATCATTATAATTCTCCTAAATTTGATTTGTGAGGATTATAAAACTATTGACGATAAAAGTCAAGATATTTTATATTTTTTTCGTCATTATACTTTTTATTTGTTTTTAATCTCAGTGTGTATAATTGTCGCCAAATAATTTAAGGCGTTTTTTTATGAATATCTTGGATATCAATTTTAACGAACTATATAAAGAACAAAAAAGAATAACTACTTTCAAGCCTAAAACCAAAGAAGATTGGAACGCAAAAGCCAAAGACATGGACTCACGTATCCATCAAAGCATCTACAACGAAGAGTTTCTCTCCCGCGTAGACACCAAAGAGTGCTCCACTCTTCTAGATGTCGGCTGCGGACCCGGAAATCTAGCGCTCAGGTTTGCCAGAAAACTAGAAAAAGTATATGCGATGGACTACTCTGAAGAGATGCTGCGCCTCCTAAACGAAAACGCAAAAAGCAAAAAGATAGAAAACATAGAGACGATACAAGCTTCCTGGGACGAAGGGTGGGATAACCTGCCAAACGCCGACATAGTAGTGGCGTCACGCTCCATGGAGGTTTTTGATATGGCAAGCGCTCTAGAAAAGCTAGACGCAAAGGCGAATAAACGCGTATATCTGACGTACAAAGTTGGAGGAAGCTTCGTAGACACGGAAGTGCTGGAGGCGATAGGTAGGCGCATACATCCAAAACCGGACTATATCTACATCGTGAATATACTCTACAAGATGGGAATAAACCCACGTATAGACTATATAGAGAGTGAAAACAAAAGAATAAACTTCAGCGATTTCGAGGCGTTTAGAGAGAGTATGTTTTGGAGCATCGGCGAGATGAGCGAAGCCGAAGTGGAAGGTCTAAGAAGAGTGTTTGAAGACGAAGCCTTCCGCAAAAAACCGCAAAAGCCTACCTACTGGGCGATGATAAGCTGGGAAAAATAGAAGTTGAAAATCCTGCTTTTAGAGGACGACGAAACGCTGGGAGCGACGACTACATCAAAAAACCGTTCGACTTTGAAGAGCTGGACGCAAGAATAGAGCACGTAAAAAAGATATACCGCATCGGTAAAAGCGAGAAGATAGTGATAGACAGTGAAACATCTTTTGATCCCTCGTCCATGCAAGTAACGATATGCGGCAAAAGCGAGAGAGTGCGACCGATGGAAGCGAAGCTGCTCTCGTACTTTCTGGCGAACCAAGAGCGCTTTATCTCTTATGAAGAGCTGTTTCGCGCACTATGGAGCTTTGACGATACCCCCGACGAATCCACGGTTCGCTCGTACGTAAAAAATCTGCGCAAGATTCTCAAAAAAGATTTTATAACAAGCCAAAGAGGCGTGGGGTATAGATTTGAGCGAGTATGAAAAAAATCGCTTCTGAAGTTTTTGTTGCTCTATCTCGGCTCGGCGCTCGTGTTTATTACTGTGATAGCGACCATCATATACTATGCCAAGGTCGAAAACATATTGGAGCTGCAAAAACAAAAACTAAAAAATTTCTGCTCCTTTGTATCCACAGAAATCATAGATTCGCACATGAGAGGCGATGAGTTCATTCTTTCTAAAAATAGCGATTTTAGTATGGCGCTCATAGACAAAGAGGGCAAAATCATATACGGCGATATAAAGAGAGTGCCAAAACTTGAGCAAGGCTTTTATGAGGTGGACGGGAAACTTGGGCGTAATGAAAAAAATGGGCGGTTAAAAATGCTTGTTTAGTCCGATATTCTAGG
>JAEMQC010000029.1 GCA_022758985.1 Campylobacteraceae bacterium | reverse complement strand
GGTAATATTTATACCGTTAATCGTTAGGTTGACCTTTTGAGCGCCGCCATTTACTTTGTGGGTATCTGTCACTTGCGTATTTTCAAAGCTTATCCAGATACCTTGTCCGTTTTGGAGATTAAACGCTTTTCCGCTTGCGTTAAATAGTACACCTAAATCCTCCGGTTTTTGGTTGCCGCCGACACCGTTTGCAATCGTAGGGTCGGCTTTCGTTGTTGAGTCGGAGTCTAGCGTATATATAGGAGAGTATTCGTTTGTCGTACTACCAGATACGAGGTTTGCCCTAAGAGTTACATTTTCGGTACCTCTGGCCGGAATGGTCATACCCGGGTCTATCTTTATGCTTTTTATGGGAAGAGTGGAGTCTATTTTGTCATTTTTGTCTTTTAGCCACCCTTGTACTATAAAACCGTTAGAGTCTACGAAGTTTCCGTATGCATCGAAACTAAAGTCGCCGGCTCTCGTATATTTGTATGTTATTCCATTATCAGGGCTTACTACGAAAAAGCCGTCCCCCTCTATTGCAACGTCCGTTGTCTTGTCGGTTGTCTGTCTAGAACCTTGAGAAAATATGTGCGTAACGGTTGACACGCTTGATCCAAGTCCAACTTGCAAAGAGTTTCGTCCGCCAAGCGGGTCTTGAGGAGCCGTGGCTATTTTTGCCGTTTGGGATAGCATATCCGCAAAGTTTGTTCTAGAGTATTTAAATCCTACCGTGTTGACGTTTGCAATATTGTTACCTTCAACGTCCATTGCTACTTGGTGCGCCTGAAGTCCGCTGACTCCAGCCCAAAGTGACCTCATCATTGCTGGATCCTTGATTTAGATTTTAGTTAGCCGATAGCAAGCAACTATCGTTCCTTTTAGTTATCGTTTAGTTACGGTTTACTCTTAGCCTCTTTTTAGACCAATCGCTTTTTGTATCATCTGGTCGGCGGTCGTTATGACTTTTGCGTTGGCGCTATATGCTTTTTCCGTAACTATCAGTTGTGTTAGCGCCTCTGCCGCCGATACGTTGCTCATCTCGAGCTTGTTTGCGAATATTTGTGAGTTTTGAATCGTATTTCCGTTTTTATCTTTGTAGAAAATAGCCTGCCCGCTATTGTCGGTGGATCTGAACTCACTGTCGCCTATTTTTTCTAGCCCTTGTTCATTTTGAAAATGAAAAATAGGTATCTGGGCAACTATCGAGCTTTGCCCGTTGTCAAACGTGGCTACCACCATGCCGTTCGCATCTACTTGGTATGCTTTTAGATTTCCGACCCCTACGCTCGGCACGGCCGCCTTATCTACGTAAGTAATCTTTACCGTATAGTTGCCGTCAGGTACTATCTTTTTGTTTTCATCTTTGCCGTCCCACGTTACGGTGTGTTGCCCGCTTCCTTGCGTAGATTGCGGAAGCGTTCTGACAAGGTTGCCGTTTGCATCGGTTATCTCGATTCTTGCCGTGGACTGTTTTGGAAGAGTATAGGTAATATCCCCTCCGGCTCCGCCAGTTATTGCGATTTGGTAGCTTGGAAGCGTCGCCATTACGGCAGGCGTGCCGGGAATTCCAGGGTGCGTAATGTATTTTGGGAGCTTAAGCGGAACTTGCGCCTTTGGATCGGTGAGCAGGTTTGCAGATACCGTAGAGGTAGCTGGAACCGTTGCTGTGCCGTCTTTTGCTATCGTCATATTGCCAGAATAAGTTCCGACTAGTTGATCTCCATTTGCGTTTAGCACGTTTCCGGCGGCGTCTACATAAAAGTCGCCGGCTCTCGTATAAAAAATCTGCGTATCGTCATTTGCTTTTTTGATGCCAAAAAAGCCGTTGCCACCAATAGCTAGGTCAAGAGCCCTATCCGTATTTACAAAACTCCCTTGTCTCATGTTAAGCGCCGTAGTCTGGCTGGTTGCGCCTACTCCTACCTCGTCCTCTCCAGATATTGCTATGCCCGATTTGTACTGAGACAAGAGAGTCGAGAATTCCGGAGTGGAGGATCTAAATCCGACGGTATTGATGTTGGCTATATTGTTGCCCCATACGTCAAGACCGGTCTGTTGCGATTTTACGCCGCTAATTCCGGTATAAAAAGATGTCATCATGGCTAGAATATCTCTTTTATTTTAGTAACGTCTATGTATTGACTGCCGACTTTAAAATACGCCGTAGAGCCGTCTACCTTTAGGCTCTCTATAGGGTAGGCACCTATTGTCGTTTTCCCGGCGTTTCCGTTTGTATCGGTATACTCTACTTTCGCCGTATAGACACCGTCTTTTACTTTGTTTCCGGCGCTGTCACTTCCATCCCACTTTATGCTAAAAGTGCCTTTTGTTTTTGCATCGTAGCTAAACGTCTTATATACGTTGCCCACAGAGTCCACTATGCTTACGACGGAGCTTGACGTATCCGTAGGGAGGTATACGTCAAACGTACCGCCGCTACCGTTTGTTACGTTAAGTCCGCTAAGTCCCGTATCTGCCATCTTGCCTATCGCAGAGGCTAGAGAATAGTTGGCAGATGTTTGAAAGGCGGTCGTCATTTTTGTCATTGCATCTTTTGTCGCATTTTGCGCCTCAAGTGTCGCAAGCTGGCTTGTTTGCGTTAGCATCTTGTCCGTATCCATCGGGCTTGTCGGGTCTTGATATTGGAGCTCCACAAGGAGCAGCTTCATAAAGTCTTGCGACTGCAGTTGTGCTTTGGGATTTGATGTCGTCGTATTTGATGTATTTGATACCGTCGTATTTGTATTTGATATTGCTGATGCCATTTCTCACTCCTTATGCGTATTTTGGATGCGGCATTACGATGTCTAGGCTCTCTATGCTTTTAGACGCCATCTCGCCGTTTATTTGGTATTTCTTTGCCGCCTCTTGTTTTTGCCAGCTTTTGTTGTTTTGTTCTTTGTTATTTTCCGAGAAGTTAAAATTCATCTGTAGGCTGACAAAACCTTGTGCCATCAAGTTGTTTCTAAACTCCTGTATGTTTTGCATAAACATCTGCATCGTATCCTGAGTGGACGTGACGTTTACTATCAGATTTTGTCCCCTTGTGATTAGCGTTACGTCGACGTTGCCGAGGTTTTGCGGATTCATCTCCATAGAGACCTTCATAAGAGGCGGTTTGTAGTTATCTATCGTCTCTTTTAGATCCTGAGAGAAGTTTTTAAGCGCTTCCGACGCAACCGCCATTTTTCCTTTTAGTTCGTTTTCAGTCTGCTTAGGAGCTTCGATAAAAGCATTCACGGGACTCTCTTTTTGAAGCCCTTTCTCTTCGTTTTTACTCTCTTTTTTTGCCAAAAGCTCGGCCAGCTCCGGTATGTCGCTTTTCGTTTTAGATTCTGCCGCTGCTATAACGCTCTCTTTAAAGGCCGCAGCTGGGTTGCCGTCTTTTTGGAGTTTTTGCTCGGCATCTCTTTTGGCTTCTTTTAGTTTGCCAGCAGCCAAAGCCTCTTTTGCATCTTTTGGTATCTCTTTGTTTTTAAGCCCCTCTTGAAGTAGCGAAGCTAGGTTCGGCATCTCTTTTTTAGCGTCTTGTATCGTTTCTTTGAACTGTTTTTCTTTTAGTTGTAAAGCCTGTGTATGTTCGGCTTCATTTGGCTTTTTTTCTACAGTTTTATTGATATTTTTTTGTTTTTGAGCTTTTTTGTCGTGCGTTTCTTTTGCGTTATTCTCTTCTATCTCTTCGACGCTTATTTTTTTTACGTCTACGCCGCCGCCTTTAGCGAGCTCTAGTAGTTTTTTAAGCTCTCTAGCTTCGCCGCCGCCTTGTTTGCCCTCTTTTTTTGCGGCTGCGTTGCGCAATTCGTTTACGCTTTTTTCTATCGCCAGTTTATCGTTTAGCTTTATTTGCGATAGCAGATTTTTGATGTTAAGAAGCGATAAGTTATCTATTTCGCCCTCTTTAATCTGGACGTTTTTGAGTTTGATGGAGCCGTTTTTACCTGGCTCTATCTCCCCTTTTTTGGTCATCTCGAGCAGTTTTTTGACAAACTCCTCTCCGTCGCCACTCTCCTCTATCTGCCCCACTTTCAAAAGTCCGGCAAGCGCTCCTGCCTTGCCTTTACCTTTTACTCCCGCTGTTTTTAATGCGACTACTTGTTCGCTCATTTTTATCGGCCTTAACTGGTTTTTTGAAGATAAGCAAATAAAGTTCCATAGTGTGATAAAAAGCTGAAGCGGTATTTAAATATAATTCGCAAAAAATTTTTTACAAGGTTTTCAATGCAAGATATAAGAAACATAGCGGTCATTGCGCACGTCGACCACGGCAAGACGACGCTAGTAGATGGACTCCTAAAACAGGCCGGAACGTTTTCAGAGAGAGATCAAGTCGAAGAGAGAGTGATGGACTCAAACGCTCTTGAAAAAGAGAGAGGGATCACTATTCTATCCAAAAATACCGCCATCAACTACAAGGGCACAAAAATCAACATCATCGATACTCCGGGACACGCCGACTTCGGTGGAGAGGTTGAGAGGGTTCTTAAGATGGTTGACGCCGTACTTCTTCTTGTGGATGCGCAAGAGGGTGTTATGCCTCAAACAAAATTCGTTGTGAAAAAAGCGGTTGCCCTTGGACTAAAAATCCTTCTAGTCGTAAACAAGATAGACAAACCGGCGGCAGAGCCTCTTAGAATTCAAGATGAAGTGTTTGATCTTCTAGCTCAAATGGACGCATCCGACGAGCAGCTTGATTTCCCTGTTGTTTACGCTGCGGCAAGGAACGGTATATCTAAGAAAAACCTAGAAGATCCGGACGGCGACCTAACTGCGCTATTTGAGATGATACTAGCCCACACACCAAAACCGACGGGCACGACAGACAATCCGCTTCAACTTCAAGTATTTACCCTTGACTACGACAACTACGTAGGAAAAATCGGTATTAGTAGGATATTTAACGGTACGGTCAAAAAAAACCAATCTGTGGTTCTCGTAAAATCTGATGGTGAAAAAGTAAACGGCAGGGTAACGAAGCTAATCGGCTTTATGGGTCTAGCCAGGATGGAGATAGACGAAGCGGGTGCCGGCGATATCGTGGCAATTGCAGGATTTGAGACTATCGACGTGGGTGATAGCCTATGTGATCCAAACAACATTATGCCCCTCGACCCTATGCACATCGAAGAGCCTACGATGAGCGTCGTATTCTCCGTTAACGACTCTCCGCTTGCAGGGACGGAGGGCAAACATGTAACAAGCAACAAGCTAAGAGAGAGACTTGAGTTTGAGATGAATACGAACATCGCTATGAAGCTTGAAGATATTGGCGAGGGTAGATTTAAAGTTTCAGGCAGGGGCGAACTCCAAATCACCATTCTGGCCGAAAATATGAGAAGAGAGGGCTTCGAGTTTGGTATATCAAGACCCGAAGTAATAGTCAAAGTTGAAAACGGCGTAAAATGCGAGCCGTTTGAGCACTTAGTAGTTGACGTTCCGGACGAGTACAGCGGTACTGTTATCGAGATACTAGGAAAAAGAAAAGCTGAAATGAAATCTATGGTTCCAATGGGTATCGGACAGACCAGAATGGAGTTTGAAATCCCAGCGCGTGCGCTTATCGGACTAAGGACACTCTTTTTGACGTCCACCAAAGGCGAGGGTGTTATGAACCACTCCTTCCTTGAATACAGACCATTTAACGGCGAAGTTGAGAGTAGAAACAACGGTGCGCTTATCTCTATGGAAAACGGCGTAGCTACTGGATACTCAATATTCAACCTTCAAGATAGAGGCGTTATGTTTATAGGTCCTCAAACAAAAGTTTATGAGGGGATGATAATCGGCGAACACTCTAGAAGTAACGACCTTGAGGTGAATGTGACAAAAGAAAAACAACAATCAAACGTTCGTTCTTCTGGTGCGGATGAAGCTATCAAACTTGTTCCGCCAAGAGAGATGAACCTTGAAAAAGCGCTTGAGTGGATAGAGGACGATGAGCTTGTGGAAGTAACCCCGCTAAACATCAGAATCAGAAAAAGATATCTAGACGCAAACACAAGAAAGAGAATGGGCAAAAAATAACTCCATTTTTTAAAAAAAGAGTTATAATGAAGCAAAGGAGAATTAAATGGATGTGATGACTTTTTTCGTCGGCATTATCGCTTTTTGTATGGTGGTATTGACTGTTATGGTTGTGATATTTCTACTTTCCGTATCAAGAAGCCTCAAAGCCGTAGACGAGAAAGTTGCGCTTCTAGTATTTGAACTCTCCCAGATACTTCCAAATATCCGCAAAACAACTCAAAACATTGCGGATATGAGCGGAGTATTAAATATATTCTCATTTTTCAAAAAAACCAAATAAGGAGTTTTCAGATGGATAGATCGGCTGTATGTATATTTGTAGGGGCGCTTGTGGGCGCTGCGGCAACTTACGGTGTTATGAGAAATAAAGACAAAATAGTAGAGAAATTTGAGGAGCTTGAGGGCAAACTTGAAGATACTCTAAAAAGCAAAGGTATGACTGCTGAAAAAGCCAAAGAGGTATACCAAAAGGTATCTGACAATGTTCATGCGTCAATGGATAAAATCAAAGAGATACTACACTCTAAAAATATAGCAGATATGGACAAAGAGCAAATCCTAAAAGAAATCGAAGCTCTTAAAGCAAAAGTAGACAAATTATCTTAAAAAAAGCGGACATCTAGTCCGCTTAAGTTTTATTTTGTTAAAATTCCGCTCTCATTTTATTAGTAGCAATGGCAAGGTAGCTCAGCTGGTTAGAGCGCTGGTCTCATAAGCCGGAGGTCGAGGGTTCGAGTCCCTCTCTTGCTACCACTTTACAGTCTAACAAAATCCAAAACAATCCAACAAAACCCCGAAAATAAAGGCTTCAAAGCCACTTTTTAGTCTAAGTTAGTCTAACAGGTTTTACTGTAATCTAATTTTTATTACTGTAATTTTTACTGTAAGTATGAATTTTTAAAGATTTTAGCCATAAAATTACAGTAAAAAAGCCTGGAAAACCATATGGCAAAAGTAGTCGCACCACTAACGGATACAGCAATAAAAGCACTAAAACCAGCGGATAAATGGCGAAGCGACGGCAATGGCTTAATGCTTGTAATCAAAAAAGACGGCACAAAATGGTGGCGGTTTGATTATACTCGCCCTACTGGCGGTAGAAATTCAATAAGTTTTGGAATCTATCCAGTCGTATCTTTATTAGAGGCAAGACAGCTTAGATTTACAGCAAAAGAAAAACTGGCACAAGGTATCGACCCAAGCGAAGCAAAAAAAGAAAGCAAACAAGCTGTTATAGAAAATGCCAATACTCTTAGTAAAGTATTTAACGAATGGTATTACAGTAAAAAAATTCAAGATAGAGCATCCACAACAAATAAAAAAGACTTTAATAGATTTAGAAATGATTTAGCACCTTGGCTTGGTGATAAGCATATTAAAGACATCAAAAAATCCGAAATTATTGAATGTTTAAAAAGACTAGACGACAGAACAGGTGGCGAAAGTGCGAGGAAGCTCAAAAATCTTTGTAATCAAATTTGGAAATATGCTCTTACTTTTGATATTGTCGAGCATAATATAATTGCTGACATTGACGGCTCAACAGTTCTTCAAAAAGCAGTCAAAAAGAATTTTGCTCATATAACTGACCCGGAAGAATTTGCTGAACTATTGAAAGCGATTGATAAATATAAGGGCGATTTTGTAACCGTATGTGCTCTTAAATTGGCTCCGCTTGTTGTTGTTAGACCTTACAATATTCGTTTTATGAAATGGGCTGAAATAGACTTTGAAAAAGAAACTTGGACTATACCGCCTCAAAAAGGCGACGACGGACGAAAACAGCGAGAGGGCAACCGTATGAAAATGAATAGTCCGCATATTGTGCCGTTAAGTCCGCAGGCAATAAAAATATTAAAAGATATAGAGCCACTTACAGGTCATACTCCAAATGTATTTTTTAAAGCCACTTCTGCTGAGAAACTCATAAGCGGTGACACACTAAGCAAAGCACTTCGTTCTATGGGCTATCGTGACAAGCAAACGGCACACGGTTTCCGACATACTGCCGATACATTGCTAAATGAGGCTGTTAATGAGGACGGCTCAAAAAAATTTGATGAGGCATTTGTGGCTGCTGTTTTGGCTCATGCCAACGGTAGAAATATCAACAAGGTTGAAAGTATTTACAACAAAGCGAAATATTTACCACAAAGAAAAGCACTAATGAACTGGTGGGCAAACTATCTTGACGAACTAAAAACCAAAAAGTTTTAAGTTTATTATAATA
>JAEMQC010000101.1 GCA_022758985.1 Campylobacteraceae bacterium | reverse complement strand
TTCACTAATTTTATTTCCCATTGAAATAAAACTTGGTGAAATGTTGTATAAAAATTTAAGGGCATTATAATTTATCCTCGTATCTGTTTTTTAGCTCCAAAAACTTATCTAGATTTTCAAAAAATAGATCTATGAGTATGGGATCAAAGTGCCTACCCCTCTCGCTTCTAAACAGCTCAAAAATCTGTTGCAGCGGCCACGCCTTTTTGTAGCATCTGTCATGCCCTAATGCATCAAACACATCGGCTAAGGCGGTAATTCTACCCTCTATCGGTATATCCTCTCCCTTTAGCCCCCTAGGATATCCGCTGCCATTGTACTTTTCATGGTGGGTGTAGGCGATAATTGCGGAGGTTTTGAGAATTGGTCTATCTGAATTTTTGAGCATCTCATATCCAAGAGCGGCGTGTGTTTTCATTATCTCAAACTCTTCTTCGGTGAGTTTTCCGGGTTTATTTAAGATGCTATCAGCAATACCTATCTTGCCAATGTCATGCATTGGTGAAGCTTGTCTAATTAGTTCGCAATGATTATCGCTTAGCCCATAGAGCTGCGCCAAAAGATATGAGTACTCTGCAACCCTTTTGACATGCAGCCCTGTCTCTTTGGACCTTACCTCGCTTACCTCTCCAAGTGTTAGCACTATCTCCTCTTGCGTCTTTGTAATCTCTTTGTTTAGATTTATAATTTCGGTAATATCTTGCATGATTTGCAAGATCTCTACAATCTCCCCATTAATATCATTGATTGGATAAAAGATATTTTTGACGACAAACTCTTTGCCATCTTTGGCGATATTTGTCATCTCCTCTTTGACAACCTCGCCCTCTAAGACTCTTTTGTTAATATCTATGCATCTTTTATTTTTTTGCTCAAACTCAGCCCTAAAATCTCTACAATTTCTACCGATAAGCTCGCTCTCCTCATAGCCGCTTAGAGTGCAAAAAAACTCGTTTGTATATGTGATTGTACCCTCTTTATCGGTTTTTATTATCGCAATAGCTTCATCCAAAGCCTCGTCATATTGGAGTTTGTAGTTTAGCTCCTCTTTTAGTAGATGGCTTGTAGTATCAAGCCTAGATTTGATAAGCTCTTTGTACTCCTCAAGCTCCGTTATATCTTCCCTTACTCCAATATACTCCCTTAGCGATCCATCCTTGTTGTAGATAGGAAAGATTTCGGTTATAACATAATAAGTGCTTCCATCTTTTCGTCTATTTTTGATTATGCCGTTGAAGGTTTTGCCGCTTTTGATGGTCTGCCAGAGCTCTTGAAACAGCTCTTTTGGCATATCGGGATGGCGAATGATATTGTGGGATTTGCCGATTAGCTCCTCTTTTGAGTAGCCCGAAATCTTCTCAAAATTTTCGTTTACAAAGGTAATAATCCCCCTCTCATCTGTTGTGGAGATGATGGAAGCGTCATTTATACCTTTTTTAAACTGCTCCAAATAATAGAGGTTCTCATCAAGCTCTCTAGCCGTTTTTGAGATTAGATGACTTAAAGCTGCATATCTGATGCTATTTTTGTTTTCTTGGCTTTTGTACTCTGGCTTTTGCAAAGGTATTGTGGGCTTAGTTTCGCTTAGAGCGACAAAGGTGAGAGTGATATTTAAAAGCAGCTTTTTGGACTCTTTGTCTCCAAAAAATTCACCATATGTTACAAACCCGCTAGCATCGGCTATGTGGTGAAGGTTGAATAGCTCCTCTTCAAAATAGTCATCAAACGCTGCTAGCCTTGCCGCACAGTTGTAGATATAAAGAGCCTCTCTTTTGAAATTAAACTCCTCTATAATCTGTTTTTTGCCTCTATTTAGCGCCTCTTGGAGGTTCATATATCCAAATCTAACAGTTTCGCCAGCCTTAACATCCCCTGCAAGCGTCAAAGAGCCAAACTCTTTATCTACGGCAATAGGCGCTCTAGCAATCGTCATATTGCCCGATTTAAACAAAAGCGGAAATTGCATCCCAAACTCTAATATGTTATCCGCTATCTCATCCCCTAGATACTCCCTATAGACATCAAGCGCTTTTTTGCCGTCAATCTCAAAAAGCTTATTGCCATCTGCCATGCTAACGGTCATCTCTTTGCCGACACTCTCGTAGTTAAAGAGACTAAAAACCCGTGCGTCAAGCGTATCTGAGGAGAGGAGGGCAACGGCGACATCTGCGTCATCTTCACTCTCGGTGGCTACAAAAGCCTCTTTAAACTCAAAATCATCTGCGCTATTTCCCCCAACAACCGCCAAATCTCTGAAATTTTCGCCAATATCACAAAGCAGCTCTTCAGCGTTAAATCTAAATGGGTTGGCAAGGATAACGAGAAGCTTTGTGTTTGCTTTTATAATATTTTTAAGCTCTGCGGTAATTTCGGGCGCACTTTTGCCACAAAATGCCGCCACCTTGCACTCTGTAGTGTCAAAGAGCGAAAATGAACAAAGGATAGAGTCTCTTTGAAGCCTCTCATTTTCTATATTCCCGGCTGTCGAGGAGGCGATAATGGAGGCATTTGGCAAAAGCCGCATAAGCTCATCTCTGACAAAAAGCAGCTCCTCGTTGCTTTTTTTGTGGGCAAAGAGCTGGATAAAAACAGCTTTGGACGATGATAACTCGTTTTTTGCCACAAACTCTTTTAGGCTTTTTGCGTCGATGAATAGATGATTTAGTAGCCTCACATCCCCCCCTTTTTTTGTTAATCTGTTACGGTTTGGTTTTTGCCGTTTGTTTTTGCCTTGTAGAGCAGCGCATCGCTTGCGTCCATCATCTCCTCTAGCGAATTGTACGGCCTTGTTGCGACTCCGATTGATACCGTAAGAAATATTGTATCGCCATTTTTTAGCTTTAGTTCGCTTCTTGCTATTTCGCTTCTAATAGAGTCTACGACCATCAGCGCATCATCCGCAGAGACCGATTTGAGAAGCAAAACAAACTCTTCGCCGCCAAGTCTAGCCACTATATCTGTCCCTTTGACCCTGCTTTTGATGGCGTTAGCTACCATCTTGATAGCTTCATCGCCTGCCGGATGTCCATATGTGTCGTTGATTTTTTTGAAGTTATCGATGTCAAATGTGGCAAGCGCAAAGTGTGTTCCAAGCTCGACGGCCTCCTTGTAATACTCCTCAAACTGCTCAAAAAAGTATCTTCTGTTATAAACACCCGTTAAAAAGTCGGTAATCGACACCTGTTTTATCTGTTGGATATTCTCTAGCGCCTCGACGGCATTATTGATGCGACAAACAAACTCCTCTTTTGTAAACGGCTTTCTAATAAAGTCGTTTGCCCCCATCTTCAGAAATTTTACCGCCGTCTCGGAGTCGCCGGAGATGCCGATAATCGAAAGCGTCTCTTTGGTCGTGATTTTTCTTAGCTCTTCAACAAGCTCAAGCCCATCCATAATAGGCATATTCATATCGGTAATAATGAGAGAGATATCTGGATTGTCTTTGTAAAAGTTTAATGCCTCCTCTCCGTTTCCTACTGCGAATATCTGATAAAGCTCTCTTGAAAGATAGTTTTTTATCTCATTTCTAACTACCGACGAGTCATCTACAACCAGCACTTTTTGGTTTTTATTTTTTTCAAGTCGCTCTATTTTTGAGATGATGTAGTCTATATCTTTGAATTTTTCTTTGTAAACATAGTCTACGATAGGTTTTTGAAGTATAAGTTTTTTGGTATTTTCGTCGAGATTTCCTGTAAGCACGATGGCTGGAATACCTCTTGCGATGATTTCGTCTACAACTTCGCCGTTTGGCGCATCTGGCAAATTTAGATCAAGAAGGGCGGCCAAAAAGCTCTCCTTTTGGACGGCAGCTATAGCCTCAGACATGGAGTGTGCCACTACTACGGCGTAACCGGATGTTTTTGATATATGGATAGATAGCATTTTTGCTAAAGATTTGTTATCCTCTACGATTAGGAGTTTACTCATTTGTTGCCCTTGTATTAAATTGTTTTTGCATCATTTTTTGACCACCTGCGCCATATCCCACATCGGCATAAAAATACCAAGGGCTAGTAAAAGTACAAATCCGGCAATTCCTCCGATAAGCAAAGGCTCTATGGCAGCCGAAAGGCCGTCCATCTTATTTTGAAACTTTTGTCGGTAGTAGTCTGCCGTTTTGTCAAGCATTGAGCCAAGGCTACCGCTTTGCTCTCCGGCTCCCAGCATTTGGATAATCATATTTTCATATATTCCGGCTTCTTTTAGGGACGCCGTTAGCGACAAACCACGTTGGACGTTGATTGCTACACCGTAAAGCTGCTGCCTGATATAGCTATTCTCCACCCCTCTTGCGGATACGCTAAGCGCTTCTATTACCGGAAGTCCGGCTTTGCTTAGCTCTTTAAAAACTATAGTAAACCGACTAACCAATCCGAGCCTCATCATTATGCCAACTATCGGGGCTTTTAGTATTAACCTATCCATCTTTAGTTTTATTTTGTCGTTTGTTGAATATATATATCTTGTTCCAAGTACGGCGACCGTTATCAATACGATAACAAAAACTCCGTAATGCGTCAAGAAGCTCTCTGTGCCGAGCAGTATCTTTGTAGGCAACGGCAGGTCTGCTTTGAATTTATCGAATACGCTTTTGAACTTTGGGACAACGACGATGATTAGCACGGTGAAGGCTATTATCATTGCCATCACCACCGATATGGGGTATCTTAGAGCTTTTTTTATTTTCTCTCTGTTCTCCCTTGTCTCTTCGAGTATGGCGGCCAGAGAATCAAGAGACTCCGCCATAGTACCTGTACGCTCGCCTAGTTCTATCATTGTGATGGTGAGCTTGCCTATCTCTTTTTCAAATTGCATCATTGATTGAGAGAGGCTAAGTCCGGCGTTTATATCGTTTAGGTTTTGGGTTAGTATTTCGCGCAACCTCTCATTTTCGGTAGCGGCTATCGCCTCCTTGAGTATGTCGGTAAATGATAACCCGGCGTTTGCCATGACAGCCATTTGTCTGATTGCGCTTATTTGAGCATCGGCGCTAATCTTTTTTTTGCCGAATATATCCTTTATTTTATCCAGAGAAACAGTTTCAAAGAGCGGCTGGTTTACCTCTTTGGCGCGAAGTACTTTATATCCTAGGCTATCCTTTGCAATCACTATGGCTTCTATTTTTGAGGCGGCTTTTATCGTCTCTTTTTGTCTTTTGCCGCCTTGCAAATACTCTATTTCAAAATATTTTTGCGCCATGTTTTATCCGTTTAGAGTCTCGCCACTCTGTATACTTCTTCAAGCGTGGTTATTCCGCTTGCAGCCCTTCTGACGCCATCGTAGAGCATAGACTCAAAGCCGCTTTCATTTGCCAGCTGTTGAATTTCGTGTTTTGATGCGTTTCTGGCTATTGCTGTAGCCATATCATCGGTTATACTCATAACCTCCGTTATCATCTCTCTGCCTATGTAACCTGTATTAGCGCATTTGTCGCATCCGACGGCTTTATAAAATGTATATTCAGAAGGAAGATACATCTCTATAGGTCGCAGCGCAGACTCTGATATGTGGGTAGGTGATTTGCAGTGTGGGCATAGTTTTCTGATAAGTCTTTGCGCCTCGACGGCTATTAGGGAAGGGCCGACTAGATAAGGCTCAATCCCCATGTCAACCATTCTTGTAACTGCGCTAATAGCGTCATTGGTATGCAGGGTTGAAAGTACTAGGTGTCCGGTAAGCGCAGCTTGGACTGCTATACGAAGGGTCTCTTGGTCTCTAATCTCGCCTATCATTATAATATCTGGGTCTTGCCTTAGTATGGAGCGGAGTGCGGAGGCAAACGTAAGACCAGCTCTCTCGTGTACTTGTACTTGCTGAACCATATTTATTTTGTACTCTACCGGGTCTTCTACGGTAATTATCTTTTTGTCTACGCCTTTGATGGCATTTAGTGCTGCGTAAAGCGTGGTGGTCTTACCGCTTCCCGTAGGACCCGTGACCAGAATGATGCCGTAAGGTGTTTTGAGTGCAGATGAGAATTTGCGGAAGTTGTCTTTGTACATCCCCAAATCTTCTAGGTTTATAAGCACTTTTGTCTTATCCAAAATCCTTAGAACTATCGACTCACCGTATGTAGTCGGTAATGTAGAAAGCCTAAAGTCATACTCTTTAGCGCCGCTCGTTAACGAAAATCTACCATCTTGTGGCTTTCTTTTTTCTGCTATATCGAGGCTTCCAAGCAGCTTTATTCTGGATGCGAGGGGAGGGTATATATCGGCATCGAATGCAAAGCTCTCTTTTAATATCCCGTCTATTCTTGTCCTGACTATGCAGTTTTTCTCCGTCGGCTCGATGTGTATATCGCTCCCCCTTGCATATATTGCACTCTCTACTATTATGTTGATGAGCTTTAGTATGCTTGAGGCCTCTGAGCCGTCACCGGCCGTCGACTGGGCTATCTCTTTTCTTATCTCGGCGGTTAAGTCTCTGATGCTTTCGTTTATCTCGTATTGTCTGATATATTTTTCAAGCAATACCGGATTTGAGCCGACGACTTTTAGTATTTTTTTTGGAAAAAGCCTCTGTATTGCATCTTGCGCCGTCAAATCAAGCGGGTCTTTGAAGGTAAAAACGATATTGAGCTCATCCTCTCTTATTGGGAAGGCGCCATATTTTTTGAGGGTTTGAGCGCCTACTTTTGCCGCTATTTTTGAGTCGGTGTCTATGCTGGCAAGGTCTATGTATTCAAAGCCTTGTTGTTCGCTAAGCACCCTAAATACTTGGTCTTCGCTCAAATACCCTCTATCTATAAGTACTTGCCCGACCCTTATCCCGCTCTTTTGTGCCTCCTCTAGACAGGAGTCGAACTCATCTTGCGATACGAGCCCCTTTTGTAAAAGCAGATCCCCTAGTTTTACCTTTTGGACTAACATCTAACTCCTTTAGTATTCATCGTTTTTTATGTGCGAGATGGTCTCTTTTACCGCATCGGAAGGATTTGTCCTTGAGAAGTTCTCAAGCGCATTGATTGCGTCTTGCTTGCGACCGAGTTTGTAACTTGACTTTGCAAACATTATCCATGATTTTTCATTTTTTGGATCTAGGGAATTTGCGTTAATCGCCCATTTTAGCGCTTTTTGATATGAGCCCCTTTTGTATAGTAGCTCCGATAGCGAGAGCGCTGTTTGGGCGTCTGGGTTTTTGGCGTATTTTTCGGCTAGAGCGTCGATTGGGTCGACATTTTTTGTTTCGATTGTTATTTTCGGCGCTGTACCTACTTTTGCCTGTACCGGTCGCTGTTGCGGTTGTTGTGTTGTTGTTTGAGTTACGTTTTGGCTTTGTTCTGTCGGTTGGAAACTTTTAAATTCCTCTTTTTTTTCTTCCGGAGAGATTATGACTATCTCTTTTTGAGGCTGCTGAATAGATACGGCGGCCGATGTTGCGGGCGTAGGTATGACGGGTTGAGTATCTAGCGGCCGCTGCTTTGTCGTATTTGCATCAGCCGTTTGATTTTGTGCGCTCTTATTGGCAAACAGTATGTATGCCGCTCCAAAAGAGAGTAGCGCAACGGCCGCAAAAGAAGCGCCCAAATAGCCTATTTTTTTATATTTTTGTTTTTTGTAGGCTACCCACTTTTTTTCAAGTTCGCCGAGTTCATACATTGATATATCCGCCTTCTATCGCCACCATTTCGATATGTTTTGTTTTTATCTCTTTATAGTCTATCTCGGATGGTTTCTCTTTTTCCAAAAACTCATAAAAGTCAAACAGTTTGTATAAAAACTTCATACTCTCCCTGATGTTGCCGTTTGTAAAACCGTGGATTAGCTTGTAGCTCTTTTTTGTGAACATCGAAAGCGGCTGGTTTAGATTTTTTGACAGCAGCTTTCTCTCTACAAAAAACCTAAGCTCTTCCGGCGTTAACGGGTTGAGCTCTATACTTTCCCATATTCTGCTTTGAAAGTGCGCTTTTGCTATGAGGTGTTCTTCGTCTATCTTGTGCAAAGCCACTACAAATTTGAATATCTTGGTGTCTGATAGAAGCCTGATATACTCCATCTCTTTTTCGTCATACAGCTGTACCTCGTCCAAAAAAACAAGAAAACTATCTTTTTCAAACGTGGTCGTAAAAAGCTCCATTAGCTCAAAAAAAGTAGGCTCAGACGGTAGCCGTTTGCGAGAGCTTGCTTTAAAAATCCTAACAAGCTCCGCAGTTTGCATAAAGGTAGGGGTAGAGTAGTACAAAACCTTTCCGCTCTCTCTTTTGATATTTGCACAAAGTCGCCTAATCATGGCTGTCTTTCCGCTTCCTGGG
>JAEMQC010000023.1 GCA_022758985.1 Campylobacteraceae bacterium | reverse complement strand
TCTGCCACAAATCACAATCTTCACAAACTCCACACTTCCTTGACTTCAAAATAGCCGCTTGGATATAATAGATAAATGGTACTTCTAGGACACAACGGAGCCGGCAAGAGCACGCTTATCAACTATCTTTTGGGATTTTATCCATCAAACTCGTCACACCCATATCTGGCAGAACTGGCAAAAGATGCGCCAAAGATTGACCTGAATGCAGTCGGATATGCACCGGAGGCTGCGCTTTTGGACGGAGGCTTATGCGCACAGGATTATTTTGCCCTGCTTGCCGATAGTAGGGGTATCAAAGCATATGACACCGCAACAGAGCTCGCCAAAGTCGGACTACGTATAGACAAAAACCTAAAAATCAAAAAATACTCAAAGGGGATGAAACAGCGGCTTCTCTTGTCTCTCTCTCTATTTGGCGACCCTGCCACCGTGATACTTGATGAGCCAACGAGCGGTCTTGACCCTTTCGGGCGTGAAGAGATTGAGGCGTATCTGCTGGGGCTAAAAGATAGATGTGAATTTATCATCTCTACGCACTCACTGGAGTTTGCCTATAAATTCCAAAAAGAGGTATGGATACTCAAAGAGGGTAAAGTGGCATACAAGGGCAAGCCGCAAAGCCTTGAAGAGCTAAAAAAGCTATTTTTTGAGAACAGACCGGAGATAAGTATATGAGGGTCGTATCGACTACAAGATTTATTCTAAAATCGCTTCTGAGTGAACGGGCTACGGGACTTTTTTTGGTGATAGCGTCAATATTTTTAGTCTTGTCGCTTTCGCTTAGCGATATCAATATCGCAGTCAAATACCGCCTACTAGAAGATGCCTTGCTCGCTTCCGAGGAGTTCATAATGCTACTTGCTGCGGTGTTTTATCCGTTTTTATTAATGGAAAAAGAGAGAAAGGGCGGACTATTTGTCTTTACTCTACTTGGCTACACAAGAAGCAAATATCTGCTCTCTTTATTTTTGGCGCTATTTTGTCTTTTGCTTGGAATTTTTGTAGTTTTTTTTGTCTTTGACTTCTTGTTTTTATCTGTTTTTGCAGATGGCTTAAAAAGCGAATTTGCCCAAAAACTATTTTTAGGCTCTTTTTGCAGCACACTACTCTCATTTACGGCGCTGGCTTTGGCTCGCTACGTGTCAAATACAAATGCAATCATTTACTCTGTATTTCTATTTTTTATAGGGAGCGGGGCAGACGAATTGATGTTGTACGCAAAAGATGGCGGGGCATTACTGCAAGCAGTATCATACGTCATATATTACGCTTTGCCTAATTTTTCATTTTTTGACCCGTTGTCCACCGACACCCACGGCAATAAACTGATATTTGCCGTTTCTTATTTTGCGATATATGGCGCACTTTTGTATTTTGCCGCATATATAAAGTTCAAAAAAGAGGCTCTAAAAGTTGGCTAAAGCAGCCCTTATTGCGCCGATTTTATTGGCTTTTTTGTATTTTATATTCAATCCGACGGCTAAAGAACAAAAAAAAGAAAATAGCCTGCTATACTCGAATCCACAAATCTCAAAGGCTGTACTCGGAAGCTTTAGCCCCTTTGTTGCCGATTTTGCATGGCTAGAATCCACCAAAATAGGTGAACTTGGGCGGGGCGGAAGTCAAAACGTAGATAAAGAAGAGATGCGCGCCGCATTTCTCACGATAGCCTCCCTTGACCCATCTTTTTACCATGCCATCAACTATGGAGTGTCATATCTTGCCACGATAGCAAAAGATAAAAAAGCGGCATACGAAATTATAGACAGGGCTCTCATTTTGCATCCAAACGAGTTTCGGCTCAAATATCTAAAGATGACGATAGAGCTTACGAGCGAAACGCCAAACAAAGAGATGCTAAAAAAGCTAGCCGTAGAAGTATTTTCCCATCCTGAATTTAACGGGGTATTCGGAGTAATGAAAGTGGACGATTTTCTTATCGATATACTTGCCTTTGCAGCCGATGAAAACGCAAAAAAAGCGGAGCTAAAAAGAGAGCTGGAGTGGCTTTATAAAAACACAAAAGACAAAAATAAAAAAGAGTTGATAGCCTCCAGACTAAAAGAGCTTTCTTGAATTACTACGAAATAGCCATAATCGGACATAATCTAGGGGCGCTCACCTTTGAAAGCAATGAAGAGATAGAAGAGGGTAGGGTAGTCGAGGTAGAGGTCTCAAGACGCTCAAAAGAGGGAGTAATAATCAAAAAATGTGAAAAACCAGCCTTCAAAACAAATCCCGTAAAAGAGATAACCGACAAATACTACTCCAAAGAGCAAGTCGAGCTTGCCAGATTTGTCTCATCCTATTACGTGTGCGAACTCGCAATCAGCCTCTCTTTGTTTGAGCCGTTTTGCAATATGAAAGCCGAGTGCGAAAAAGCCAATATACGAACCGGAGTTAGGCTCTCGAACGAACAGATAAAAGCATACGAATTTATCTCTCAAAAAGAGGTATCTCTGCTCTTTGGAGACACCGGAAGCGGTAAGACGGAAATATACATAAAAGCGATGGAGGATGCTGTAAACAGCGGCAAAAGCGTCATATTTTTGATACCGGAAATCAGCCTGACGCCGCAAATGCTCAAAAGATTAAAAGCAAAATTCGGCGACCTAGTCGGAATATGGCACTCTAGGCAAAGCAAAAAAAGCCGCAACACCATGCTTGAAGGGCTATATAGCGGCAAGATAAGGATAGCGGCAGGGCCCCGCTCGGCGTTGTTTTTGCCGCTTAATAATATCGGGCTTATCGTAGTTGACGAAGAGCACGACGACTCCTATAAGTCAAGCTCCAGCCCAAGATACAACGCAAAAGATATGGCCATCACTTACGCCAAAATATGCGGGGCAAAGTGCATACTAGGGTCTGCCACCCCATCTCTTGCCAGCTACAAAAACTATCCATATTTTAGGCTCAAAAATAGTTTTTTTAGCGGTAAAAAAGAGTTTGTTTTTGAGGCAAAAGAGACGGATATAGACAGCTTCATAATTTCAAACATAGAAAAAACCGTCCAAAAGGGCTCGCAAGCGATTATATTTTTGCCGACACGCGCAAACTTCAAGTATATGGTGTGCAAAAGCTGCGGCAAAGGGGTAGAGTGTCCGTTTTGTTCGGTATCGATGAGCCTACACCTAAACGATTCTACGATGAAGTGCCACTATTGCGGATATACCCAAAAGATAGACTATAGCTGCAAAGAGTGCGGACATGGCGAGCTCGGGGTATTCCGGATGGGAACGCAAGAGGCGATAGACAGGCTTGCGGAGTCGCTGCCAGCCGTGAGCGTCAAAAAATTCGACCGCGACGAAATAACCACCCAAAAAAAACTCGAAAGCACGCTAAAAGAGTTCGAGGAGAAAAAAATATCGGTACTCGTAGGTACGCAGATGCTCTCAAAAGGGCACGACTATCACGACGTAAAACTGGCAGTCATACTAGGTCTCGACAGCATACTGGCGCAAAACGATTTCAGAGCCAGAGAGAGGGCGCTATCGCTACTCGTACAAATATCGGGCAGAGCAGGGCGTAAAGAGGACGCTAAAATAATAGTGCAGACGCTAAACGGGGAGTTTTTCAAAAACTATATAGCAGATTATGAGCTATTTTTAAAAGACGAACTCTCCATTAGAGGCTCACTATATCCGCCGCACATTAGGATGGCAAGGCTTTTGTTTGCGGATAAAAACAGAGAGCGGGCGGAGTCAAATATGCGCCATATCGCTAGAAAACTCGAAAATACGGGAATAGAAATAGTAGGCTTCGGGGAAGCTCCGATAAACAAAATAGCCGAAAAGCATAGATTTGATATACTCATCAGAGACCCGTCGGCAACCAAGCTCTTGTCGGCAATCTACTCCGTAGATGACAAAAGCTTTGAGGTCGACATGGATCCGGTTTCATTTTCTTAGGAGAGATTTTTGAAAACAAGCAAAACCCAAAACAACACTTCAAAAACATATATCGTAGATACATCCGTAATTTTGGATGACGCCGCAAATATATTTGCCCTGTCTCAAGAGGGAAGCAACAAGATAGTAATACCGGAAACGGTACTGGATGAGATAGACGCAAAGAAAAGCGGCTTTGGGGATATAAACTTTCAAGCAAGGGAATTCAACCGGATAATGGACGAGGCGGTCGTGCTTGGGGAATACGACGAGGCTAGGGACGGTTATAGCCTTAGGATAGTTTGCGTCAAAGTCGGAGACTCAACGTTTGATCTCGTATCAAAGACGTCATACAAAACATTGACCAGTCACGATGCGCCAAACATCATAAACGACAGAAAAATACTCGAAATAGCGGCGTGTTTTGAAGACTCCGAAGTCGTAACAAACGATATAGCGATGAAGCTAAGAGCGCTATCGATGGGGCTAAAATCGCAGCCGTTCAAGACAAACCGTATAGACGACATTGAAAAACTGGAGTTTGTAGAGAAAATAAATATCAAACAAGCCCAAAAAGAGTTTATAGAGAGCTCCACTCCTAGCGACTACGGTCTAGAGCTGTCGCACTTTACAAATATTGAGTTTATAGTAGAAGAGACGGGCGAACACATACTTGCATTTTACAAACCGACCGGTTTTCACATAATAGACGAGGACGAAATAAGAAAGCTTGTCGTAAAGCCAAAAAACAAAGAGCAGCTGTTTTTCCTAAATATGCTAATAGACCCGGACGTGCCTATAGTCGTATGCGCCGGTGTTACGGGAAGCGGTAAAAACCTGCTTGCAATGCAAGGCGCAGTCAAAAGCTTCCAAGAGGAGTTCGTAGATGAGGTCAAATACTGCAGAAATACGGTAACTGCCGGTGATGCTGCGGCGCAACTAGGCTTTTTGAAGGGCGACGAGGCCACCAAGCTAGGGGTATTTACTTATCCACTATACGATGCGGTATCGGGCTATATGCGCATAGAGATGGATGATAGACTCAAAAGAAGCAAAGCCGCAGACTTTATGACGAATGAAGATTTTTTGAAAAAATACAACATCGAAGCCATCAATATCAACCAAATGAGAGGTGTAAACCTAGAGGGCTACCTCATATTTGACGAGTGGCAAAACAGCTCGCCTGCGATAAACAAACTAATGCTAACACGTGTCGTAGACGGCAGCAAAGTAGTAATACTAGGAGACCTTCACCAGATAGACCACCCACACCTAACCAAATACAACAACGCCCTAGCAATAATGCTAAAAAAAGCAAAAACATCCAATATGATAGCGGCCATCAAACTAAGCAAGGTCGTAAGAGGCAAAATTGCCGAATTTGCAGAGAACGAGCTATAAGATGACTCTCCAAAAAAAAGCAACCGTAGTAGCGAGCGCCACGGCATTTTTTCTCATAGTTATCAAGCTAACGGTCGGAATAATGACTGGGACAGTCGTAATTATAGCTTCGGCTATCGATTCCGCACTAGACTTTCTCATCTCCCTTTTTAACTCTTATGCGGTCAGCAAATCGCAAAAGCCGGTAGACGCCGAGTATAATTACGGGAGAGGGAAGATAGAGGGGCTGGCGTCCGTGATGGAAGGCTTCGTGATTACAGCGTCCGGCGGCTTTATCGTGTATGCGGCCATCCAAAAACTGATAAGCGGCGAACCTACTACGCAACTCGGAATGTCGCTACTCGTAATGCTGGTATCGGTAATAACGACTAGTGCGCTAGTTCTTTTCCTGAATTTTGTATACAAACAAACAAACAGTCTGATTATAAAGTCGGACGCCCTGCACTACAAAAGCGACCTTTATACGAATCTTGGAATCATAATATCTCTATGCCTTATCTACTTCACAAACTGGCACTTTATAGATCCACTTGTATCGATAGTAATAGCCCTATACATCATATACTCTGCGGTAGGAATAATTAGAGAGGGGCTGGAGATGCTCATGGATAAGGCGCTAGAACCCGAGACGGTGGAGCAAATAAAAGAGATATTGGACAGACATATCAACTCTGCGGACTGCATAGCATCAAGCTACCATTTTTTGAAAACCAGAAAATCGGGCAATATAAACTTTGTAGATGTGCACATAGTTTTTAATGACAAGGTGCTTCTAAAGGACTCCCATGAGCTTTCCGACCACATAGAAGCCAGAATTATGAGCATAGACAAGAACGCAAACTGGGTAATAAACATCCATCAAGATCCTTATGACGACAGCAGAGCCGATAAGAAAGCCGTTTTCAAATAAAACATTAAAAAATTTCTTGTTATAATTTCGGCCTACAAAGCTTGTGGGGCATTAGCTCAGCTGGGAGAGCGCAACGCTGGCAGCGTTGAGGTCAGCGGTTCGAACCCGCTATGCTCCACCAAACGTCATGATTAAAATCAAATCTTTTTATCTTTAGACGATCTACTTGTATCAAAACAAGGAGTTTTGGATGCAGGTGAACGAAACTACAAAACATCAAACGCATATGATGAATATAAAAGCTTCTATGAATATAGAAAATAAAAAAAGAAGAGAGTGATGTCGCCGACGATATCAAGGAGAAGATAAAAAAAGGCGAAATATCGGCTAAGTCGTTATCAAACTCGTATCTGTTCGAGTTTACTCTAAAAATAGAGAGTTATTCGTCATCTTCTTTTGGGGCGCAAAGTGGGCTGTTTGACATAAACAAGATTAGAGATCTTAAAAAAGATCTAAAATTAGACGAACTTGGTTATAAAGGCAAGCCGATAGCTGATTTGACGCCGGATGAGGCGAAAGAGCTTGTTGCCGAGGATGGGTTTTGTGGTGTCTCAAAAACATCGGATAGGCTTGCAGACTTTGTTATTGCCGGAGGCGGCGACAATATCGATAAGTTAAAATCAGGAAGAGAAGGGATAATAAAAGGTTTCAAAGATGCGCAAGCGCTGTGGGGCGAAAAACTCCCCGATATATCCTATAAAACCCTAGATAAAGCGCTTGAAAAAATAGATAAAAGAATAGAGGAACTTGGCGGCAAAGCCCTAGACGTAGAAGCCTAGGTACCAAGAGTGGCTATTAGCTCGTCCGCTATCTTTTTATAATATGCTTTGTACTCCTCGGATGCGTGGGCGACAGGGGGAGTACCTTCGTCGCTAAGCTCTCTTATCTCCATCAAAAGCGGAATTTGGCCCAGTAGTTTTACTCCGTAGTTTGCGGCGAGCATCTCTCCTCCGCCGCTTCCGAATATATCGTATCTAGTTTTTGTATCAGGCGCCACAAAATAGCTCATATTCTCCACGATACCGGCAATAGGCACTTTAATATCTTGGAACATTCTAATGGCGCGACTCACGTCATCCGTTGCCACCGCTTGCGGAGTAGTCACTAGTATGCCAGCCGATATTTTCATCTCTTGGGCTGCTGTTAGTTGTATATCGCCTGTTCCAGGAGGCATATCGATGATAAAATAATCAAGCTCTCCCCATGCTACATCTTCTATTAGTTGCACAAGTGCACTCACCGCTACCGAACTTCTCCATACGAGAGGAGTATCCGGAGTGGGCGTCGTTATGCCAACGGACATTATCTTGATGCCGTAGTTTTCGGAAGGGATAATCTTGTCGTCGGCGCTCCATTTGAGCGTTTCATGTCGTATGTTTAAAAGTCTCGGAATATCAGGACCATATATATCGGCATCAAGAATACCCACCTTTTTTCCGGCCTGCGCCAAGGCTACTGCCAGATTTGCGCTAACCGTACTTTTGCCTACGCCGCCCTTGCCGCTTGTGACGGCTATAACGTGCTTCGCAAACCTTGCCCTGTCGTTTGGCTTTTCAAAAGTACCGTATGTAAGCGGTTTTTTAGGAGACGGATTCATTTTGTACCTCTTTTATTGCATTATCTATTTTTCTAACGGCTCTTTTTGATTTTATAAGCCACTCCTCTATCGCATCGGCCGCACCGGGAAACCTCGAATTTAGCTCCTCGTATGTTTCGATCCTCTCTTCCATGATTTTTTTTACGAATTGTAACGTCTCTCCCAAGCGATCTTCATCTTTTGCAATTTTCAGCAATTCGCCGAACATTTTGGCATTATTAGTCAGTTTAAGATCTATCCCCGCCTCCTGAGCCACGCGTCTCATATCGGCGGTGGATAGATATATTCCGCTATAGTCGACGCCGAGCAGCTCATAAAGATAAAACCCAAGGGAGTTAGAAATTAAATTTTTATTATCATCAGTATTAGAAATATTCATAATAAGCCCTGCTTACTTTTTTGTTATTTTTTGTATCTTTCATCATAGCCAAAAGAATATGAAAGTACAAGCAAGCAACTATTACCAAAGCTCATAGCCACGATATTTTGCAGCCTATTTT
>JAEMQC010000109.1 GCA_022758985.1 Campylobacteraceae bacterium | reverse complement strand
GTGGCATAAGCTATTTGGCATCCTAATACTCTTTCGGGGTCTCTTTTGAATTATATACAATTTTTAAAACAAAGCAAAACTGTCAGGATTTTGACATCGGTACAGATAATAGCTTATTTTGGCTCTTGGTTTAGCCATGTCGCTATTTTGGCGCTACTTGTCAAGCTCGGCGCATCGGCGTTTGTCGTATCTTTGGCGGTTTCTATGACTTTTTTGCCAGCTCTCATACAAGGGCCTTTTGTCGGTGCGCTAATAGATAGATTGCAGCCAAAGCGGCTTATGAATACGCTTCTTTTGGTGGAAGCGGTTTGTACGTTGCTATTTGTGCTGGTGGACGGCGCAGAATATATTTGGCTTTTAATGCTTCTAGTTTATATAAAAATGGGAGCCGCAGGTTTTTATTTTACGTCAGAGATGTCTTTGATGCCAAAAATTTTGAAGCCATCACAGCTAAAACTGGCAAATGAGATACACTCCATAGTTTGGTCCGTCTGTTTTACCGTCGGTGTGGCTCTAGGCGGTCTAGCCGTCGAGTTTATGGGTATTAAGGCTGCTTTTTTGATAGATGCCTCTCTTTTTGTTTTAGCTATTTTTATATTTAGCGCTCTGGAGATCAATATAGAGATAGGTAAGGCTACCGGGAGCTATCTGGATTCTTTTAAGGCTGGTCTATATTATGTGTTTAGGCAAAAGCCGAAACTGCTTTTGATCATAGGGCTTCACGCGTCGGTTGGCCTCACCGTATTTGACGGTATAGTAACGATGCTTGCTAAGCAGCAGTATGGGAGCGTCATATCGGTAGCTCTCGCTATCGGTTTTATAGGCGCCATAAGGTCTGCCGCACTGGTTATCGGTCCGTTTTTATTTTCCAGAATCATTAACAAAGAGAGTTTGTCGTGGATATTCTTGGCGCAGGGGGCTGCGATAATGCTCTGGGGTGCGCTTAGCCATGATTTTTGGCTCTCTCTTGTCGGAGCGTTTTGTTGCGGTCTTTTTACTACTACGATTTGGTCTTTTACGATGACAATGCTCCAAGAGGCTATAGACCATGAGTATTACGGCAGAGTGGTATCGATAAACGATATGTTTTTTACTATGAGCGCTTGCACTACCTCCTTGGCGCTAGGCGTTATGATGGAGTACGGGGTTACGCCGGGCAATACGCTATTTATTTTGGGCTTTGCCTTTATTTTTATAGGTATTGCGTACAAGATGGCTAGGCGCAGACTTGCCTTAGTATCTCAAAAATAGCCTCGTACGTTTTTTCTACCGAGGCTATTTCAACTCTCTCGTTTATACTGTGAGGATTTTCTATATTTGGACCGACTGAGGCAAACGACGCATTTGGAAAGTGTTTTTTGAGCGCAGCACATTCGAGACCTGCGTGTATGGCTTTGAAATTGGCGTTTAAAAAATATTTTTTGTAAACGCTTTTGACAAAAATACAAAACTCATCCGCACTCCACTCCCACGGCTCGTAAAAATCGTTTTTGGCGACTTTGTATCCAAAGCTCGATAGGTATGAGCCAATCTCCTCTTCGTAACTATTCATCTCTCTTAGTTTCATTGAGCGAAGCGAGTATATAATTTCGCATTTTCCGCCCTCTAGCGACACGAGTCCAAGGTTTGCGCTACTCTCAGGGATGCCGAGCTCAAAATCCATCTCAAAGACGCCGTTTGGAGCATTGCAGAGCATATCCAAAAGCCCGCCGGAGTCTTTGATTATCTTTGCTTTTTCGCAAGCTTTTATCTCAAAGCCATCGAGACCGTCACTATTTTGGAGGCAGACCACGGCAGAGGCATTTGCCGGAATCGAATTTCTTTTTTCTCCGCCCTTTATTGATGATACTAATGCGTTTTTGGACTTTAACGCTTTGGCTAGCTCTATTATTGCGTTTGGGATTTTCTTGTCTATATCAACCCCTGAGTGTCCGCCGGGCAAACCTCGCAAAGAGATTTCATAAAAATCGCCGTCCACGCTTGCCGTCTCATATTGCCTTGTTGCACTTATGTCCACCCCACCTGCACAGGCTACATATATAGCTCCTTCCTCTTCGGAGTCGAGATTTAGCACTTTGTCAGAGGAGATAGAAAGCCCCATATTTTTAGCGCCAATAAGACCTATCTCCTCATCCGAGGTAAACAAGAATTCCACGTCGTCAAAATGCTCCATAAGGGCAAGCATCATAGCCACTCCGATACCGTTGTCCGCACCGAGCGACGATGCTTCGGCGCTCATCCATCCGTCTTTGATTATTGGCTTGATTTGGTTTACGTCGCCCACGCACACCATGTCATAGTGTGATTGGAGGCAGATTTTTGGCTTGTTTTTTTGGCACAGGATATTATCGACGTCGTCTGTTTGCGCCGTATATCCGGCATTTTTTGCCCAACTTACGATAAAATCCCTCATCTGGTTGGCATTTTTTGAACATCTTGGAATATCTTTTGCTATTTTTTCGAATATTTCTAGCGGCGTCATTTTTTCTCCGAAAGGTTTTTAGGTTTTGAGAATATTTTTACTAATTATCCCTTTGTTTTTTGCGGGCTGCTACTCAAAATGCGGCATTACGAATGAGTACTATTGCGACTGCAAAGAGTACTACGACGTGGAGGGCAACTTCCACAGGGAGTGTCCAAACGACATAATCAGCATAAATATCGGCGCAAAGAGAAAATAGGATTTGAATAAGAAACTAGAAGCCAAAAATATCAAGCCGCTGTATGAGCGCCTAGCAGGGATGCCTGAGTATCCGTCAGTGGTTAGCTTTGGCGATTGTATATCTGTGGATACAGGATACGGTTTTGATGAGAATTCAGAGATATATGCCATTGCGAGAGCGCTTATGCCTTGGCGCAAGGGACCATTTCGGATTGATAATTTTGAGATAGTCTCAGAGTGGAATAGCTACATCAAATTTAATATTTTGGCTCCATATATCAATATAGAAGATAAGAGCGTCATAGATATAGGCTGCAATAACGGCTACTACTCTTTTAAGATGCTGCCTTTTAATCCCAAAAAGATTATAGCTATAGACCCGTGGCCTATTTTTTACCTGCAATTTTTGTTTATGAATAAATTTATAGGGAGCGATAAGATAGAGTTTAGGCTTATCGGCATGGAGGATATGACCAGTGAGGGTATAAAGGGCGACGTAGTATTTTGTCTTGGCGTTTTATATCATAGAACGGATCCTATTGCTGCGCTTAAAGAGATAAAAGCTTGCATGAACGATGGAGGAGAGCTTTTTATAGACAATCTAGTCATTATGAAAGAGGGATATTACGCCTTATGTCCTCCGGTAAGCTATGCAAAAATGAGTAACGCTTATTTTATCCCGACGGTAGATACGATGAGATCGTGGCTTGAGAGAGCCGGATTTAAGCATATAGAGCTGATAGACGTCAAAAAGACGGAGTTAACGGAGCAGCGTAAGACGGATTGGATAGAGGGACTCAGTCTGGATAGCTTCCTTGACCCAAATGACGACAGCAAAACAATCGAAGGGTTTGACGCTCCGGTGAGAGCATATTTTAGATGTAGGAGAGTAGATGGCAAAAGATAAAGATATGATCGTTGATTATCATAGCGACAGAGAGGTGTTAAAGACACACCTGAAAATAGATAAGACGTTTAGCGGTGATATATTGGAGCTCGAAAAAGGCAGATGTAAAATATCGTTTACGACGACAAAAGAGATGAGCGTAGACGATTTGTATTTGGTGCACGGCGGGTTTACTTTTGGGGCAGCAGATTTTGCCGCTATGGCCGCAGTCAACGAACCAAACGTCGTGCTGGCGGAGGCTTGCGCAAAGTTTTTAGCTCCCGTAGAGGCTGGAAAGACCGTTATATTCGAGGCGACGGCGAGCCATATCAGCACAAGAACCAGGGACGTCAAAGTTATCGGTATGATGGGAGAGATAAAGGTATTTGAGGGTGAGTTTAAAACCGTGGTTTTAGAAAGGCACCCGCTAAGGCTAAAGCTAACCGATTAATCCAGATATTTAAGCCAGCTTCTAAGCGAGTTTTTCTCTTTAAATACCGTTGTTGCTGGGCCATGTCCCGGATAGACTCTCAGATCCTCTTTAAAATCGAGCAGTTTTTTTAGGCTTTTTTTCATCTCCTCAGGACTTGAATACGGAAAATCAACCCTTCCGATAGAGCCTTTGAATATAAAATCTCCGCTAAAAAGCGAGTCTCCTATCTGTATCGCCGAGCAGCCAGGCGTATGTCCGGGAAAACTCCAGAACTTTACTTTTATATCGCCTATGTCAAAACTCTCTTCCAAAACTTCAAAGTCTGGTTCGCTGGAGGGCATATTAAAGCCGAAAATATCATCTTTTAACATAAATGCGTCAGCTTTTGGCGTATAAAGAGGGATATTAAAGCGCTCTTTTGTTTTTTGGTTGTCCCAGACGTGATCGAAATGCCCGTGCGTATTTAGTATGGCGATAGGTGAGGATACCTCTTTTTTTATCCATTCGAAAGCGCCTATGCCGGGATCGATGATAAGCTCTGCTTTATCTGTTTTTACAATGTAGCAGTTTGTCTGGTAGTCGCCGAAAGCTTTTGATAAAATTTGCATATAATCTCCGCTATGAAAAGTCTAACTCAGCCAAAAACAAAGCTGCGTAAAAATCTAAAACTATCTAAAATATCCACTAATTTGATGGACGCAAATTATATTGCAGGCTTTTTAGGTATCAGCTTAAACGCCCTCTATCTTCGGATGCACTTCGATAACTTTCCAAAAGCCCTTAAGATCAACGGTAAACTATATTTTGACCTAAACGAAGTGTTGGCCCATTTTACGAAAAACGACGAGAACGGCGCATTTTGTTTTCTTGTGAGAGACGAGATAAGGACGCTTATTGATACGGCAAAGATAACCAGACGCGAAATCGGCGAATATCTTGACGCTGGCAATCCAAGCGTTGTGGGCGGAGGCGTCTATTCTAGACCGATAGGATTTGAAAGAGCGAAAGCGCTTTTTATGTATCTAAAAGAACGTAAATTTCCGATAGAGATAGATGAAAACGCTCCTTTTGGCGTTCAAAAAAAAGAGCGCTTGGCATATATATCGGATGTTTGGGAGATGGTGATTTCATTGGTGGACGCAAAAAAGATAGATTTTAAATTCATCTCATCTACGCTCAGTCCAAAAAATAATGCCAACACTGGCAGGTCTATATACAAAATGTCCCCCTCATACAAGAGCGCCAAAATATTAAAGCTGCGTTTTTTACAAAAAGGGTTAATTTAGTATATTTTGATATAGTTAAAAAAAATATTTTGTACATGAAGGAGTTAAAATGAAAAAGCTATTTGGCGCCGCAGTTATTACCTCTGCCCTTATTTTTAGCGGTTGCGCAGCAGATGGGGCGTATACCCAGTCAAACGTAGGACAGACTAAAAGCTTTAAAAGAGGCAGCGTAGTAGAAGCCAAGGGTGTCACCATAGGCGATGACTACAAAGGAGCGGCCACCGGCGCAGTGGTAGGCGGTGTTGCCGGAAGCGCATTTGGAAAAGGGGATGGCAAAGTTGCCGCAGTGGCGGCCGGAGCGCTACTTGGCGCATTGGCAGGAAACACTCTAAATAAAGATGCCGGGCAGGAGCTTACTATTAGATTTGACAACGGCGATACGATAACTACAGTTTATAGGGTCGATAAAGACGCTCCTTTTATGTTTAGAAGCGGCGACAGGGTTATTGTGGAGATGCTAAATGCGCAGGTAGTCTCAATCAGAATGGCAAACTAGCCTCTAGCTTAGTCTAGCCGTATAAAACACATCTTAGTACCATAGGGTTCGTTTTTGTCGCAGCGGGCTCGGCTATAGGGCTTGGCAATATATGAAACTTTGGTACTCTTGCGTTAGATACTTCATTCCGCCGGTCTTGATAGTTCTGATGGTATATATGTTTTAAAGCTAATTTTGGAACTAGGTTTGCTTTATATCTGAAAAATTCAAGGTTTTCGATATGAACAAAGCGTACTTGTCATTTATTTTGGCCTCTGCCGTAATTTTGACCGGCTGCTCTAGACATCCGATGGATCCAGATATAGATATGAAGCCGCCAAAGTATGTAGAGCAGATGGAGCCAAAAGAAGAGAGCGGCAATATAGCTAACGCAGGGAGTCTTTTTGGGCAGGGCGAAAATCCTTTGTATTCCGATAGAAAGGCGATGCGCGTCAACGACATAGTAAGAGTTGTTATAAAAGAGAGCGCTACAAGCTCATCATCATCTTCAAAAAAACTCTCCAGAAATCAGCAAGACAAGCTAGGCGGCGGAATAATAGCCTCTCCCGGCGGCAATCTAAATCCTCAGATGACAGCGATAGCCGGCAGGGCAAACGGCTTTTTGGATATAGGGCTTACTACCGGTTCTAGTTATACGTTTGACGGAAGTGGCAAAGGCAGCAGACAGGAGAGTTTTAGCACCACTGTATCGGCTAGAGTTATTAAGGTTATGAGTAATAATACCTACTTTATCGACGGCTCCAGAGAAGTCATGATAGACGGCGAGAAACAGATAATGAGGGTTAGCGGCGTTATAAGAGCGGACGATATCGGCAAAGACAACTCTATCAACTCCGAATATATCTCGGATGCAAAAATCGTATACGAAACACAAGGTGAGATCAAAAGAGCCTCCACGCAGCCTTGGGGGTCAAAACTGTTAGAAGCCGTCTGGCCGTTCTAGTTGATGTTTAATATCGTTCTTATATCGCCTAAAATACCGCAAAATACCGGTAATATAGGCAGGACTTGCGTCGCCTTGGGGTATAACCTGCATATCGTAAAACCGATACCGTTTGAGCTTGACGACAAGCAGATAAAGAGGGCTGGACTCGATTATTGGCCGCATCTGTCGCTTTTTGTCTGGGAGTCTCTGGACGATTTTTTGGCCGCCAATCCGATAAACGAGAGACATTTCTTTTTTACTACCAAAACGGATAACTCCTATTTTGACGCCTCTTTTTTGCCGGGTGACTTTTTTTATTTTGGCTCGGAGGATTCCGGTTTGCCGCTATCTTTGATGCAGATGAGAAAAGAGGGAATGCTTACTATCGACATGAGAGAGGAGTTTCGCAGCCTAAATCTCTCTTCGGCTGTGGCGGCGGTATCGTATGAGGCGTTTAGACAAAACAAAGGAGCGTTTGCATGGGTGAAATAGTCGATGTATTGATGATTAGCGGCATGATATTCGTTTTGTATATTATGACCGAGAAGTTTGTCAAATCGAGAGCAAACAAAAAGAAGTAATCGCTAAATACGGAAATTAGGGATACTCTCAAAATCTTTGAGGGTTGTCTCTCGCAAAAATGTATTCATCTGATCTCTAATTTTTTCCCATTTTTCATGCAATACACACGGGTTTGACGGGTCGCACTTCGCAAATCCCAAGACACAACTATCATATCCATCGTAGTGATCTATCGCTTCTACTATCTGGCTTAGGTATATTTTTGAAGGATCTACGCACAATACAAAACCGCCGACTCGCCCCTTGATAGGCTCCAAAAATCCGCCTTTGGCTAGATTGGTCATTATTCTTGTCAAATATTTGTATGGAATATCAAGCTTCTCATGCAAAAAAGAGGCTGATATCACCTCGTTTTTATTAATTGCAAAATAAGATAGAACTCTTATTGCATATTCTGCAGTCTTTGAAAAAACCATTTTTTAGCCGCTTTTTTTGTGATTTATAACATACTATAAGTATATAGTATTTTAAAGGAAACATCTATATGGATTATATGTTTTTAAAGCTGTTACACACATTTTTTGCTACCGTATGGATGGGTGGAATGGTTATTTTGCCTATTGTTTTTCATGTCCATAACAAAAACAAGCAGAGAGTTTTTTTGGATATAGAAAAAGCGCTTATCTATCGTATTTTGCTTCCGTCGCTTGTTCTTTTGGGAGTTGTCGGCGCTATTTTAGCCGGGCAAAATATATCCGTTATGCGAAGCGACTGGTTTTATCTAAAAATATTTATTTTGTTGTTTTTGCTATCTATTTTTGCGCATTTTATAGCGATAGTTCGTGCGGATAGAATAGGCGAGCTTGGATATGGCAAAAACTTTTTTATCAACTATGCTGTTTTGGTCGGAGCGTGTTTTTTTGCAATAAACTATCTCTTGGCGTATAAACCTGACTAAAACTTAAGTTTTCAGATAATATACTACCTTTGTGTGGTATATTAATATTTGCAACGAGCAAATAGCGTATTGCCACGGCTTAATATACTACCTAGCAGTAGTATATTAATAATTTTTTTGAAGGAGACGTAATGCTGGAGCGTTTCAT